>NZ_JBEYSL010000362.1:0-7200 GCF_040642735.1 Micromonospora sp. NPDC047753
GTACCCGTCCGCTGTCGCGCCCGTCCAGGCGATCATCAAAAGGATCAGGGCACCGACGGCGTACGGGTGGGCGTACCGGTCGGCAGTGGTGTCGGCAGAGCAGAAGCCGTAGGGCGATCGCTGCTTGGGCGGGGACGACGCCGTTACCCAAGACGCGCAGCGCGCCGGTACGGGGCAGACCCAGGTCCGGTTGGGTGACCCATTGCGCGGGCAGGCCCATGAGCCACTCGACGAACGGTGGGGCGAGGACGGGTTTTCCGTGCTGACCGGGTTGGGTGGGCGCGGGAGCGGGCCGGCCGATCAGGAGTTCCCAGCGGGCAATGGCGTCGGCGTAGACGCCCCACTGGGTGTCGTCGGGTGATCCGAGGGGCGCGTCGCCCAGGTAGTTGACGGTGGTGCGCAGGTCGGCGCCGCCGTCGCCGTGACGGCCCGGGCCCCGGGAGTCGGATGCGGTGGGGGTGGGCAGGCGCACCGTCGCCGACGGCAGAGTGAGGTCACCGCGGGAACCGCGCTGCGCGGGGCAGCCTTTGTGTCCGTCCGTGGCGCGGGGGGTGGGGAGCAACACTTGTGACAATGGCGGCCTGAATCCCTGCCCGGCGCGGCGGCCTGCGGTGCCGGTGTCGCTGGCGCGGGGTGTGGGCAGCAGGAGGCGGTGTTGGGTGCCGCCGGGTTCGATGACGTCGGGGAGCCCGTGTTGGTGGCCTGGACCTTTGCCGTCACGGGCGCAGGGGGTGGGCAGTGTCCGCAGCGTCTCCCCCGCTTGCGGCGGGGGTGGCGAGCAGGAACAGGCGGTCGCGCCGGTGGGCGGCGCCGATGTCGGCTGCGCGTAGGCATAGCCAGCTCGTGTCATACCCGAGCGCGGCCAGGTCGGCGTGGACGACGTCGAGGCCCCGCCGGAGCAGGGCGGCGACGTTCTCCACGAAGACGAGCGGTGGTCGAAGGACGCGAATGGCGTCAGCGACGCTGGTCCAGAGGCTGGAGTGCTCGCCGCTGATGCCAGCGCGTTTGCCGGCGTTGGAGATGTCTTGGCAGGGGAAGCCTGCGGTGAGGACGTCGACGGGCTCGACGCGCGTCCAGTCGACGGTGCGGATGTCGCCGAGGTTGTGCACAGTGGGCCACTGGTGCTCGCAGACGGTGCGGGCGTGTCGGTCGATTTCGGCGTACCAGGTGAGGTGGCCGCCGAGCACCAGCTCGACGGCCAGGGCGAGGCCGCCGTAGCCGGTGCACAGCGATCCGATGCGTGGTGCGGGTAGGTGGTCAATCACGCACCTCCGACTGTGCTGCGCCCGCCGCGCCGTGCGCGGTCTCGGGGGGCGACTCGGGGTGGGGGCAGGTCCATGGCCCGCATCCCGGTGCATCTGGCTGCTCCTGCTGGCGAGGGCGGAGGGTGACCTCATCGAGGGGGATCCGTTGGCGGTGCAGGAAGAACTGCCCGCGCAGCGGATGTCCCGCGGCGTTGGCGCGCGCCGAGCCGTGGCGGATCGCCGCGTCGAACGCCACCGCGTCGTCCCATCCGGCAGGGTCGTCCTGCCGCAGCCGCGCCCACTCGGTGTCGGTGCGGTAGGGGCAACCGACGCAGGCGCTGCGTGGGGTGTCGGATAGTGAGTGCTCGGTCAGGTAGGCGAGGCAGTCACCGCGCCGCCAGCCGAGGTCCAGCAGCGGGAAAACGTTGCGCATGTACGCCACGTCGGCGTCGCGTGCCCTGCCGATCTCGTCGACGGAGATGCCGATCGCCATCTCCGCGACTACCCCGGCGGGTACCCGGGTCGGATGGGGGTAGCCGAGCCGGCGCCGCACCTCCACCTTGATCGGCCTGATCTTGTACTCGGAGGTGCATTGCCGACGCGCCATCCCCCGCTCGCCGCCCGGTCCGAGGGTGAACAGGGGCATGGACGCGAACCGGTGGGCGGGATCCAGCGCGTCGGCGCGGATGTTGCCCGCCGACACCCGCACGACCGGGATCCCCGCCATGGCGGCGAGCCGCTCGAGGCGGCGCAGGTGGGCGTAGACGGCGGTGGGCTCCCAGCCGGTATCGGCGAAGACCGCGGCGTCGAACGTCGGGATCTCCCCGCGCACGGCCAACAGCAGAAGGCAGGAGCTCTGTACGCCAGCCCCGAGACTCAGGTAGCGGTGGGCAGGTGCACTCACTTGACCACCCCGCCCCAGAGGGTGTCCCTCGGGATTGCTGAACCCGAGTCATTCCGCGTCTTGACGAAGATCAAAACGTCCTCGTGGGCGATGAGGTGCATCGGCAGCCCGGACGAGCGGGCCTTACGGACCTGCTGGAGCTGGAAGAACGACGGGCGGGCGACGAGCTGCCCGTCGCGGACGGCGGCGAGGAGGGCGACGCACCGCTCGGTCGGCACGAGCCCGGCGCGCAGGCCGGCGGCGATGACGGCGCTGGGCAGGTCGACCAGCTCGCCGCGCTTGCGCCACGGCCTGGCGGTGACCACGACGATCCCGCCGGGGCGCAGCAGGGTGGCGCAGCCGGCCAGGATCTGGGCGAAGCCGTCGGCGAGGCCGCTCAGGTCGCGGTAGGCGAGGTTGCCCTTGTCCTCGCCGTCGTTGTACCGGTCGTCGTACTTGACGACGCCCTGCGCGCCGGGGCGGACGAGGCCGTGGACGGTCGGCCCGTACGGCGGTGAGGTGACCACGAGCGCCACCTGCCCGGTGAGGGCCTTCGGCACCAGCGACATCAGCCGGGTCGCGTCGCCGCGGATGACCGACGCGCGTCCGCTGGCGCCCTGGTCGTGGGCATGACGGATGTTGGCGTCGGCAATGTTCGACCATCGCGGCTCGTACTCGACGCCGAAGGCGTCGCGGCCGGCGTGGACGGCCTCGACCAGGGTGGTGCCGATGCCGCACATCGGGTCCAGGACCAGATCGCCGGGCTGGGTGTAGGCGCCGATCGCGTGGGCGGCGATCGCGGGCAGCATCCGGGCGGGATGCTTGACCGATTCCGGCACGTACCGGCCGCGTCGCTGGACGGGGCCAGTCGACTGGGCGGTGGCCCAGACGGACAGACCCCCAGGATCGGCGCGGTGGCGGCCTTCGTACTCGCGGTGCCGGCCCGGGTAGTCCTCGCCCACGGTGGAGCTGTTGGTGTCCGGCTCGCTCGCGCCTGAGGATCCCGCAGTGGTGTGCTCAGCCACGGCGCTCACCGCCGTCGCGGCCACGGCGCCGTCCCACCCCAGCCGCTGAAGTCGAGAGTGGGGTGAAAACCATCAGGTCGGCGTGCACCCGCAAGTGGGCGACCGACCACTGCTCGGGGTTGGCGTGGGCCAGGGTGAGCAGTTCCTCGTCCGTGCCGTGGTAGTAGATGAACTGGTCGCCGTCGGTATCGGCCTCGACGGCGACGATGTGCTGCAGGTAGCCCAGCCCCGCTGCGGAGGCGGCGGCCACAAGCGGTCCGAAGTCCTCCGGCGTGGGCTGCGTACCGGCGGGGACGCCGACGACGAGGACGAGGCAGCCGCCGGGGCGCAGCAGCCGCGCGCAGGCGGTCAGGAGCCAGGCAAGCCGGACCCGTGCCGGCGTGCCCGCCTCGTGCAGCGGCCAGCAGGCGACCACCAGGCTGATAGCCGCGTCCAGCGGGCCGTCGTCGGGCGGCCGGACGACCGCGGCGTCGGCGCCGGGCAGGTCAGGGTCGGTGAGGTCGTCGCCGAACCAGTCGACCAGCTCGGGCGGGTCCTGCGCGTCGCCGGCCTCCGCCTCACCAGGCGCGGTGAGCGGGTTGGTCTCGGTCGTGGGCGCCGGCGGGCCGGCGGTGGCGGGTCCGATGATCAGGCTGGAGCTGTCGGTGAACCAGGCGCGGTGGTGCTGGCGACCGCCCTGGGCGCAGATGGGTGCGAGGACATGTTCGGTGGTGAGGTCGGCCACCGCCTCCCCGGGCCGGCTGTAGGCGGCGACGAGGCGGTAGGCCAGACGGGTGGGCAGGATGGTGTGCGGGTCGGCGTCGGTACGGGCCGTGCGCCAGACCGTGATCGGTACCGGCGGGTCGCCGGCGATCAGGTCGATGAGAGTGGGGTCGGCCGGCTCGGTGTGGTCGGCCTGCGGGTGTGGGTGCGGCGTGTGCGCGCTCATGTGCTGTCGGCTCCGCGCCGCGCCGTGAAGCGCTGACATCCCCAAACCGGGATTTGTGAGCCTCGGCGAACACTTGCCGAACCCACAACCGCTCACAACGCTCGACCCGCAGCGGCTTGTCTCGGTTTCCGTTGTCCTGCCTGGTTCGCGGGGCCGGCAGCCATCGGCAGGTGGCCTACCGCGACGGGACCGGCTTCGTCCCTACTCACTTCTGTCGGTGGCGTTGGGTCACTGACAGGAGGCGCTGACGGTGCCGACGTCGGTCAAGAAGAACGCCTCGAGCGTCGATGTGGACATGAGCGTCGACCGGCACTGTGAGAGGTTGCCGAGCGTCGTGTGCGGGCCCGTTGTCATCGGCGCGGCGCCACCTGTCACAGGGTGCGGGATGTCCAGCGGTGACAGCCTGCCCGCGACTGTCATGGGTGCGTCGGTAGTCCGCGCGGGCCGTCCCCGGCGAGCGGTGACAGCGGTGCTGTGAGCCGACCCGGTTGTCACAGCGGGACGGGCGAGTCCGCTGTGAGGTCGCGCGCGCCGTCTCGCGGGTCACGACGTGAAGAGTGTGCCATCGCCTCCGAATCGCGCGGCCGCAGGCTCTGTCAGAGTGTCACAGGGCAGGTCAACCGGCCCTTGTCAGACTCTGGCCAACGATCAGCGACGATGGCGCCGTGCGGACGGGGCCACTGACAGAGGCCCGGGTCGAGGGCGACGAACAGCACCCGGAGCAGCTGTGTCAGTACCTTGTGAGCCCTCTGTGGCGCACTGGATGCCACCGATCGCCGTGACAACGCCGGCGACGGCATTCGCATCCCTTCGGTGTCACAGGAGTGTTGACATGAGCGCGTCCGACGCTACGAACTGGCCGACGTCCGCCCTCGACGCGGCGGCGACCGCCTACGCCGCGCTGACCTGCGAGCCCGCGCCGCTGACCCTCGACTGCACGGCGTTCTTCTCCGACGCGCGTCTGCCGCAGCCGGTGATGCCGCTGCCCGCGCTGCGGGACTGGCTGTTGCGACACCCCAGCGCCTACACCGCGCGTGACGAGGTGTGGCGGGAGCTGATCCGACGCGCCCGCCTCGACGGGCCGCACTGGGTCGTCGCCGCGGTCGGCATGGCGATGCCGGCGCTGCAGCAGTACGCGGCCCACCTGGGCGAGGGCTACACCGGCGACCCAGCCGATATCGACGCCGAAATCCTGACCGGCTTCCTGACCGCGCTCCGCGACCGGGCCGACCTGACCAAACCCGCGCCGTACGCGAGCCTGTGCAAGGCGGCGTGGCGAGCCGGGCGGGACCTGCGCCTGCAGCAGCGTGAGTACCTGCCGGTGCAGGACATCGAGCACCTCGCCCTCGGTTCCCGCACCCCGCCGGTGCCGTACGGGCATCCGGACCTCTTGGTCCGCCGCGCGGTGACCCTCGGGATCCTCGACCCCGAGGACGAGCAGCCCTACATTGACGTGCGGCTCGGTCGCCGGGCGATCGAGCCCATAGCCGCGAGGAATGGTGTCAGCGTCGACGCCTTGCGCATGCGGCTGTCCCGCATCGACAGCCGCGTCGCCGAGGCTCTCGCGGACGGACTGCTGACCGGGGTCGCGTCGCCGGAGACCACGGCGCGACTGCGGCAGCAGGCCGAGCAGCGCGGCCGTCGCCGCGCAGGACGTGCCGCGGGCGCCCATCGCGAAGCCACCCGGCAGCACGCTGCGGTGGCCGCCTGACAGCCGCCCCTGCACGGCTGTGGCCCGACGCGCACCGTCGGGCCACAGCCGTTCCCGCGTGCCGAGCACCCGTATCCAGTAGAGAGCTTGCTCCGGAGGCACCGCGCTGCGCCGGCAGCAGAGTGACGAGAGAACCGGTGCGGGACTGCCAGTCCGACCTGCCCCGCCGTCACGTCGCGCCGCTCGGCCGTGTCCTCCGCTCCGACGATCACAACCTGTCCGCCAGCGCCTGGAGCACCGGAACGGGCGAACCGACGCTGCCGAGTCAAGAGCTGTGAGCGCCAGCGGCACTCGCGGCGCCGACAGAAATCCCGTCTTGGTCCGGCTGTGAGTCTTCGCCCGCGGGCCGCGCTGTCGGCGGTCAAAAGGTCCTGACCTGCGCTGTGGGCCGTGCCCGGGCCGGGGTGAGCGCGGCAAGTGTTCGCCCGGGCTCACAAATCCCGGTTTGGGGGTGCGGGACTATCAGCGAGCCGTACCGCTCGCCGGTCCCGCTCGCCGCCGGGCGACACGAGTAGCCGCGATCCGCGCGCCTCGGGTGCCGCGCCAGTTGATGCGCTGACACCACATTGATGACCGCACCCACCCATGAGGGAGGACGAGCTCCTCCCGGGGCTCACGCGGTTCGCGCATTGCTCTCGTGCGCCCGGCGGCGGTCCCACCTGACCGCTTCGAGCAATCGCCGCCCCGGTCACGCGTCTTCGTGATCGGCGGCGGCGGGAGGAGAAACCGCCATGTCCCGCACTCCACAGCACACTCTCGGAATCCCGCGAGTCGTTCGTCTCGCCCTCCGTGCGGCCGTCCCGCTGGTCGGCGTCGGCCTGTCACTCGCCGCCCCTGCCGCCGCGTATGCCGATCCGAGCGCCGCCGTCTACCTGGCGGCGAATTCCCTGCCGGTGGTGATCGCCAACCTGCAGGCCTGGGTCATGGGCATCCTGGCAGCCATCGCCACCCTCTTCCTCGTCCTGGCCGGCGTGTACTGGGCCACCGCCGGTGGTGACCCGTCGCAGGTCGAGAAAGCCAAGCTCGCCCTGCGCAACGCGCTGGTCGGCTACGGCCTGGCCGTTCTGGCACCGATCTTGCTGCAGGTCGTCCGGGGCATCGTGGGGGGCTGATCGTCGTGGGATGGGTCCTCGACCATGTTCTTGATTGGCTCACCACGGCGATCCTGGCCTGCCTCAACGCGATCTTCGACCTCATCACCGGCATTCTGCTCACCACCCCGAAGGTCACCGTGCTGCCTCAGGTGCAGGCGCTCACCGGCCGGTCGGTCTGGATCGTGGACACCGTCTTTGTGTTGGCGTTCGTCGCCGCCGGCGTAGGCGAAGCCGGCGCAGGCGGCGTTCAGGTCGAACGTGCCGTTCTACGGCCAGGGCGCCAACTGCGCCTTCGAGGACGTGGTGGAGCTGGAC
>NZ_JBEYSL010000363.1:0-7190 GCF_040642735.1 Micromonospora sp. NPDC047753
TGTCGTTGACCTGTGTGAAGAGTTCGAGGGCGTGCTCGTAACAGGCGATGGCCCGCCGGTCGTCGCCGAGCTGGTGGTGGGCGTGGCCGAGGCTGTCCCAGGTGTCGGCCTGCCCCTGGACGTCGTCCACCTCCTGCAACATGCGCAGCGCCTGGCCGCACGATTCGAGGGCACTGTGGTAGTTGCCGAGCAGCGCTTCCTGCCAACCGACCGCGTTGAGGGTGTACCCCTGCCCGGCCCGGTTTCCGGCCCTCCGAAACAGGGTCAGCGCCCGCCGGGAATGGCGCAGCGCCTGCTGGTGCTGCCCCTGCCGCTCGGCCAGTTGACCAAGGTTCAGGCAGGTGTGCGCCCGTCCGGCGTCGTCGCCGACGTCGGTGAACAGGTCGAGTGCGCGCCGCAGGTGGTCGTCGGCCTCGTCGTACCGTCGGAGCCGGGAGCAGGCGAGACCGAGGCTGCGGTGCGCGTGGCCCTGCCCCGCCTGGTCCCCGATGCGGGACGCGGCGGCCAGAGCGATCTGTTGCGTGCCGAGCCAGTCCTGCCAGTGCCCCTGCCGGTGCAGAAAGCCGGCCATGGTCCAGGCGAGCTGCCAGGCGTGTCCCTCGAACCCGGACCGCGCCGCGAGCGGCACGGCGGCGAGCAGGACGGGGACCTCGGTGGCGAACCACGCCGCGGCGGCCGATCGGCTCCTGGGGCGTTCCGGCGTCACGCCCGCCCGGGGTGGCGAAAGGCTGATCGCGCTGAAGTGCGGGTGCAGTGCCAGGTCGGCGGCGTGAGCGGTGTGCAGGCAGTGGTCGAGCAGCCGGTGGATGGCGGCTCGACGCTCGGCCGGCGGCTCGGTCTCCTCGGCCAGGTCGGCGGCGTACGCGCGCAGCAGGTCGTGGAACGCGTAGCGCCCGTACGTGTGCTCGGTGAAGAGATTCGCCCGGGTCAGCTCGGTGAGCAGCGGGCCGGTCGCCTGCCCGTCGACGCCGGCCAGGCTGGCCACGGCCGGGGCGGAGACGTCCGGGCCGGGATGCAGGCTCAGCAGCCGGAACAGCCGGGCTGCGGCCGGGCTGAGCGTCCGGCACGACCAGGAGAAGACCGCCCGTACGTCGGTGGCCTCGTCACCTGCGCGGAAGGCGTCCAGGTCGCCCAGCTCGCCGGCGACGGCGGCCAACGAGAAGTGTCGGTTGGTGGCGGCTCTGGCGGCCACGATGGCCAGGGCGATGGGCAGCCGGGCGCACCGGTCGGCGATGGTGTCGGCCGCGGCGGGTTCGGCGGCGACCTGGCGCTCCCCGAGCCGGCGGACCAGCATGTCGCGGGCCTCGCCGGGGCTCAGCAGGTCCAGGGGCACCGGTTGGGCGCTTTCGGTGACGACCAGCGGGATGAGCTGGTCGCGGCTGGTGACGATGGCGAGGCAGTCCGGTGAGCCGGGCAGCAGCGGCCGGACCTGCTCCGCGTCGCGCGCGTTGTCCAGCACCACCAGCAGTCGCTTGCCCGCCACCGTCGTGCGGTACAAGCTCGCCATCGAGTCCAGGTCGCGGGGCATCCGGGCCACCGGAACGCCGAGCGCCTCAAGGAAACCGTGCAGGGCCCGCGCCGGTTCGGTTGGTGGGGCCGCCGGGTCGAAGCCGCGCAGGTTGACGTAGAGCTGCCCGTCGGGGAAGCGCTCGGCCGCGCGGTGCGCCCAGTGCACGGCGAGGGCGGTCTTGCCGACGCCGGCCGTCCCGGACACCACGACGGCGCCGCCCCGGTCGATCAGCGCGTCGAGGGCGGCGAGCTCCGTGTCGCGTCCGGTGAACGTGGGTACGGGAGGAGGCAGTTGCGCCGCCACCCGCGTCGGTGCCGCCGGGGCCGGTGCGGCGATGGCGGTGTCCTGGCGCAGGATGGCGCACTCCAGGTCGCGTAGCCGCGGACCCGGGTCGAGGCCGAGGTTCTCCCGCAGGTTGTCGCGCAACCGCCGGTACGTGGCGACCGCCTCGCCCTGCCGGCCGTCGCGGTACAGGGCGAGCATCAGCTGCGCGTGCAGGTGCTCGTCGAAGGGGTGTTGTCGGACGAGCCGTTCCAACCCGGGGACGAGGCCGGCGTGCTCACCGACGGACAGCCGGGCCTCGGCGAGCGACCGTTCGGCCTCCAACCGTAGGCGTGCCAGGTGTTCGGCCTGCTCCTCAAGCCAGGCCGACCCGGCCACGTCGGCCAGCGGTGGGCCCCGCCACAGTGCCACTGCGGCCGTCAGGTGCTTCACCTGCTCGTTGGGGTCGGTCGAGCGCCGGGCCAGCTCGATGAGGCGCTCGGCGGTCTGGACGTCAGTGGAGTCCGGCCCGGTGTCGAGCAGATAGCCCGGCTGGCGCGCCACGATCGACCCGGGCTCACCGAGCACCCCGCGTAGGTAGGACACGTGGCGTTGCAACGTGTTCGCCGCGGTGGCCGGTAGCTGGTCGCCCCAGACCACGTCGACGAGCCGGTCGATGCTGACGACACGGCCCGCGTGCAATGCCAACGTGGCCAGAACCGCCTTGCGCCGTACACCGTTAACCGCCTGCGGAGCGCCGGCGACGACCACCTCCACCGGCCCGAGCAGCCTGACCCGCACGCCCGTACCAACCATCGAGATCACCGAATCAGGCTAAATCTCCGCCCCGGCATGCTCGATCCGATCGTCGCGCACTGGACACGATCCAGGGGGCACCAGAACCGGACTCCGGGAGCTACCCTCTAGCGCACTGCGGCAGGGAGGTGCGCTGATGAGCCGTCGGCTGCGGCGCGTCGCGATGGTGTTGCTCGGCGCGGTGTTGCTGGGTACGGTCGGCCTGAGTCTCGGCACCCGTAGGCTGATCTCCCGCCCAGACGTCGTCGATGGAGAGCGCTGTGACCACACGTAACGGCAAGGTGATCGTCGACCAGACCATCTCCGCCGACGGGTACTCGGCCGGGCTCAACCAGACCGAGGAACGCCCGTTCGGCGACGACGGCGGTGACGGCTGGGGCCGTGGGCTGCACGCCTGGATGTTCGACGCCGCCGAGGAGAACCAGACCGAGCTCGACCAGATCACCGACGCGTCGGCGGTCATCATGGGGCGCAACATGTTCGGCCCGGTACGCGGTGCATGGGATCGGCAGTGGAACGGCTGGTGGGGTGACGACCCACCGTTCCACAAGCCGGTGTTCGTGCTCACCCATCACGCACGGGAGCCGCAGCCGATGGAGGGCGGCACCACCTTCCACTTCGTCACCGACGGGATCGAGTCGGCGCTCACGCGGGCCCGTGCGGCGGCCGATGGCGGCGACATCCTGATCCACGGCGGTGCGACCACCATCAACCAGTACCTCGCCGCCGGCCTCGTCGACGAGCTGCGCCTGCACATCGTGCCGCTCACCCTCGGCACCGGTGTGCGGCTGTTCGACGGCGTCCCGTCGCTGAAACTGGAACAGGTGACGGCACGGGCGGCGAGCGCGGTCCTGCACGTCACCTACCGCGTGCTCTCCTGAACCGACGGAGGATGCGTTGTCCGCCATCGCGTCACTGACAGTGCTCCCCAGGGACGGCATCCTTGAGCTGGCCCGCCTGGCCCGCACATCGCCGTCGTCGTTCCGCGCGTACCTGGCCGAACACGGGCGCAGGGCGCGACAGGAGTACGACTGGTCCGGCTACTGCATGCTGTATGTCCTGACCTATCTGGAGGAGCGCGGCATCGACCTGGATCCGCCGGAGTTCAACGCCGAGTCGGAGGCCATCAACAGCGCGTACGGCCTGACCACGCTCATCACTCCCGCACCAGGGTTACTGGATCAGCTCGATCCCGGCGCGCACCGTGCCGAGGATCTGGCGGCCCACTTCGCCGAGATGGGGATGGACTTCGAGGAGAGTGGCCCGGCCGGGCTGGACGGGCTGCGGCTGTTGCGCGACTGCGTCGCCGACCTCAGCGACCACCAGGTGTTGCTGCTGCACATCGGCTGAGGCCGACTCGTCCCCGGCGGAGGACGCTGCCTGACCCGCAGGCCGGTTTGGTTCCGGCGACGGCGGGAACCCGCGGCACCGGAAGGGCTCTTGGGTGACCACCGTGGGGGAGGCTGATGCGCTGGTTTCGCGCGGCTCGCGGCGTCTCCACCGAGGGCACAACCAGAGCCAGCAACCCGATCGGTGCGGAACGAGATCCGAAGCGGGCAGTCACTTTCAGTGACGCGGTCATCGCCATCGCCGTTACCCTGCTCGTCCTGGAGATCCAGCCGCCGGAGGACACCGAGCACCTGCTCCGCGGCCTCTCCGAACTGTGGCCTTCCTACCTCGCGTACGCGATCACCTTCCTGCTGATCGGGCAGATGTGGGTGAACCACCACGTCATGTTCGACCACATCCGCTCCGCCGACCGCATGCTGCTCCTGCTCAACACGCTGCTGCTGATGGTGATCGCGTTCCTGCCGTTCGCCTCGTCCCTCCTGGCCCACGCGTTCGAGTCCGGCCACGGCCAGCGCACCGCACTCATCTTCTACGGAGCCACCTACGTGGTGGCCGCCATCCTCTTCAACGTGATCTGGGAGTACGCCAGGCACGGCCGCCGCCTGCTGACCTCCACCACCGACGACGACACCGCACGGGCGATCAGCAGACGCTTCCGCCCCGCGCCGTTCTGGATCGTCGTCGGGACCGCACTAGGCGCTATTCATCCGGTCGTGGGCCTCGTGGTGGTCATCGCGTTCATCCCCTTCTACTGGCTGCCGATCAAGGGCGAGGTCGGCAGCATCAAGCGCACCCGCGAGCAGAGTCACGGTGACCAGTAGCCACGAACCAGCTGCCCTGTCACCCCGGCGACTAGCGGGGCCGAAGGTCGCGGGGGGTGAGCGGCCGACCCGCCGCGTCCTGGACGGCGACTGACACCGAGTTCCTGCCAGCCCAGTCCGGGCCGGGTGGTGCGGCCTGCACCACGAAGCGCCTGGACCCGTCGGAGCCGTGGACCTCGAGAGGCACCAGTTCGGCGTTGCGGAAGCGGGCCTGGACATCTCCGCCGTCCGCGGCCACCTCGGCTCGGGCGGCAGCGGCGGGGAGCACGCCGAAGATGATCGGGGCGGCGGCGCCGCGGAGCGTACGGACGCTGAGTTCGTAGTTCTGCAGAACTCCGGACTCGGTGCAGGCGCGTTCCACTGTCGCGCCGTCCTGACGCAGGTAGAGACACTCGCCCCAGGTGCTTTCCCGAACCTGGACCACCGACCAGTTCACGCCGCCGGTCGTGCCTTCGGTGAGTAACCGGGGACCGGTCACGCTCGGCCGCCGCCCGTCCCAGCCCTCCCAGGTGAGGCCGCCGACCACGGCAAGACCACCGAACACCACCACGGCGGCCACCACGGTACGGAAACGGCTAGTAGACACGCAGATCACCGCCTTGCGCGTCGTGCAGCCGCAGCGACACGACCTCGACCCGGTCGCCCGCATCGGGTACGTACACGGCGTAGACCCGGTAGGCGTCGTGACCCGACGCGATCGTGGCCGCCTCGCGTGGCGTCCCGTCGCCAAGGGTGATCTGGATCGACGTGGCGGCGGCCGGCACGATGCCGTAGAGGATCACCTCCGGCAGTCGCCTGCCCAGACGCTCCGAATGGACCTGCTCGACCCGCCCACCGGCCAGCCAGCCGTCGCCGTCAGCCACCCGGGGCCAGGCGCAGTCCTTACCCGCCTCCCGCCAGTTGACGTACGGGTCGGAGAACGTCTCCCGCTCAAGTTTGGCGCAACGGACATCGAACGAACCGGTGACCCGGAGCCGGTAGTTGTCGCCCTCGTCGAGGGTGAAGAAGGCGACGTTGCTCTTCCACCGGTCACCGATGGCGACATAGGTCCAGCCGGTGACCGCCAGCAGGACGAGAAGGACGATGAGACCCCGGCGTACGGCCCTGCGCGGTGCGGCGGTCATGCGGCGCTCCTCGGTGGGGTTGACGCACTCACGGTAGCGCCGACGCACCAGCGCCTCGGGGAGACAGGATGCGAGGCGTTTGGCCAGTACGTCGAAACCCCACACCCCGACCTTGGGTGACATGGTCGCCTACCGTGCGCTGGACCGGCCTGCCCAGAGTCAGGATGAGTGCGGTCAGTGCGTCCGCGTCTCCCAGGCCGGCCGCTGAGGCTCGTCGTTGTGCACGACGATGTCGGCGTGCTGGGTCGGCCGAGCCGTGGCGAGGTAGAGCTGCTGGGAGGGAATGTAACGCTCCCGCCAGCGCCGTTCGACGTCAGCCCGGGTCGACACCCGGCGCTCCCGGACCACGGCACGGTCCACGGTCTTCCCCAGTGCCGTCGACACGAAGACGCGCAGCTCCCACCGGTCGACCAGTTCCCGGCGCAGCAGGAAGACGCCGTCGAAGACGAGCACGGCGTCGGCCGGTGCAGTCACGACCGGCGGGGACAGCACGGCATCCGTTGCGCTGTCGTAGACCGCGGGTTGGAAGCGTCGATCTCCGCCCGGCCCCAGCGGGTCGAGTAGAAACCGCTTCAGCGCCTGATAGTCGTGGGTGTCGTGGTAGCAGCCTTCGGCCGAGTACTCGCCGCGTGGATAGCGCCGCGCCCGAGGGAAGAGGAAGTCGTCGATCGTGGCGCGGATGACCTCGCGGCCCTGTGCGCGCAGGACGACGGCCAACTCGTCGGCGAGGGTGGTCTTGCCTGCGGCGGGCGGCCCGTCGACGGCAACCCGCGTCGGGTGGGCGACTGCAACGGACCCGACTGCCTCAGCCAGCCGTTCGAGCAGCTCGCCGCGGGTGCCTTGAACCATGTCCTGCCCCTCCTCACGTCACCGCTCGCCGGTCGGGCCGGATCAGAGCCTTCGTCGAAGTCGGTCACATCACGCAGGGTCTTCCGATGGTCGCACGGATCCTGGCGTACCTCCGCCCGCCGCTTGTCGTCTGCGGACACCTGGTTGCCCTGGTGCTGCTGGTCCTGGACGCGCGCCGTGCCTGGAGGTGCTGTCCGATCCCGGTGCCACCGCTGGCGACGCCGCCGACGTCGTCCGCCGCTACTCCGTAGACCCGAGGATTTCGTCCGTCAGCCGGACACGCTGACACTCAGCGCACAGGTGCGCCGGACCTCGACACTCCGGGCTCGTGGTGTGCGGGACCCACCAGTGCCCGCCGCCGGCAGGTCGAGAAAACGGTCGTCCAGAACCGGGCCCGCCCGCTACCACGCCACAGGCCGTAAGCCAACGCCAGTAGGAGAAGTACGCCTGTCAACCCGG
>NZ_JBEYSL010000364.1:0-7150 GCF_040642735.1 Micromonospora sp. NPDC047753
CGACCCGTGGGCCGGCGTGGACACCGGCGGCTGGGACCTGCCCTCCGCCGAACTGCCCCCGCTGCCGCCCACGATGTCGTATCCGACGCCGCCGGACACCCGGCAGTGGTCCGGGCCGCCCGCTCCCCCGGCCGGGTCGCAGCCGGTGCCGCCGCCGGCCGCTCCGGGCGCAACCCGGGCCATCGGACCCATGGTGCCGGCCCGGCCGATGTCGCCACCCGCGCCGCCGAAGGTGCCGAAGCAGCGCCGGGGTCGGCGATCCACCACGCCACCGCCATCGCCGCCGCCCGGTTGGCAGGCCCCCAAGGGGTACGTGCCGGTTCCGGTTCGCCGACGACGCCGCTGGCCGTGGCTGCTGCTGCTCACCCTGGCCTGCTGTTGTGGCTGCCCGGCCTACTACGGGTTCCCGATCTCGGCCCAGTACCCGGCGCGCGCGGCCCTGCCCGTCCAGGTCGACGACCTCAGCCTGCGGCAGGACAGCCGCAGCACCGAGGCGGCCCAGAAGCTGGAGAGCGAGGTACGCAAGGAGAACTGGCTGGCCGAGGACACGTTCGCCGGCGTCTACGCCACGACGAGCGGCAAGCGGGTGACGGTCTTCGGCGGCACCGGCTTCCGGCTGACCCCGGAGTCGGACGCGGAGGCCGAGATCAGCCGGCTCACCGATCGGTACGCGTTGGGTGCCCCGGAAAACGTGGACACCGGTGTACGGGGCCGGCACGAACGGTGCGCGGTGGGTAGCGCCGACGGCGGTGCCGTGGTCGTCTGCACGTCGGTCGACCACGGCAGCATCGCCACCGGGGTGTTCACCCGACTCTCCGTCGCCGACAGTTCCGACCTGTTGGGCACCCTGCGCGCCCAGATCGTCCAACCCGAGCGGGGCTGATGCCGCACCCTGGCCGGCCGGGGTGCGGCCGGCGGGGTCAGGCGTCGCGGGTCGGGTCCGGGTGGGCGCGCGGCGGGGCGTAGCGGGGCACGTACTCCTGGCCGGTGAGCTTCTGGATCTCGCTCATCAGCTCGTCGGTCATCTGCCGCAGCGAGGCGCGGTCGTCCGGTCGGCCGGTGAAGTCCAGTGGTTTGCCGAAGCGAACCGTGATCTTGGCAGTACCCGGCCGGGGCACCCGGGCGCCGATCGGCTGCGCCTTGTCCGTGCCGATCATGCCGACCGGGATGATCGGCACGCCGGCCGAGATCGCCAGCCGGGCCGCGCCGGTCCGCCCCCGGTAGAGCTTGCCGTCCGGCGAGCGGGTGCCCTCCGGGTAGACCACCACCAGGTCACCGCCCTTGAGCGCCGGGATCGCCGCGTCGAACGCGGACAGCGCCGCCCGGCCACCGGCCCGCTCGACCGGGATCGCACCCAGGCCGGTGAGGACGAACTTGGAGATCGCACCCTTCACGCCGGTGCCGTTGAAATATTCCGACTTGGCCCAGAAAGCCAGGTGCCGGGGCACGACCGTGCCGAGGAACAACTCGTCGGCCACCGAGAGGTGGTTGCCGGCGAAGATCGCGCCACCGGTCTCCGGCACGTGTTCCAGACCCTCCACGGTCGGGCGGAACGCCACCCGCAGCGTGGGGCCCACGGTCAGCTTGCCGATGGTGTAGAGCAGCGGCACTGGTCCTCCGGCAGATGAAATGCGAGCAGGCGGTGTCACCGTAGCGGACGCCTCCACACCTCCCGGACGGAGGTGGTGAGGCGCCCGCACCCTGGCGATGGTCCGTTATACCCGGCGGACGACCACCGTTACCCGCTCACCATCGCCGACCTCGCCGGCGAAGCCCTCCAGCCCTTCGACGGCGGAACCGTCCCGACCCTCGACGACGGAGTCGCCCGGGCCCTCGACGAAGTCGACCGAGTCGGCCAGCACCTCCGCGGAGACGAAGTCGACGTACGCCGACACCGCCGCGCGTACCTCGTCGGACGCCGACACCGACACCACGATCCGGTCCGAGACGTCCAGGTCGGCGTCACGGCGGGCCTGCTGCACCACCCGCACCACGTCGCGGGCCAGCCCCTCGGCGGCCAGTTCCGGTGTGACGTCGGTGTCCAGCACCACCACTCCCTCGCCGCCGGGCAGCGGCGCGGAGTGCTCGGCGTCGGCGGCGACCAGGCGCAACTCGTACTCACCCTCGGCGAGGGTGACGCCGGCGGCCACCGGTGCGCCGTCGACCAGCTCCCACTCGCCCGCCTTGACCGCCTTGATCACCTGCTGCACCTGCTTGCCGACGCGTGGGCCGAGCGCCCGGGGAACCACAGTCAACACCTGCTCGCAGTACGCGGACAGCTCCGCGCTGAACTCCACGGTCTTCACGTTGACCTCGTCGGCGACCAGGTCGGCGAACGGCCGCAGCAGCTCCGCGGCCGGCGAGGCCACGGTCAGCGTCGACAGCGGCAGTCGCACCCGCAGCCCCTTGGCCTTGCGCAGCGACAGCGCCGCCGAGGCGACCGCCCGAACGTTGTCCATCGCGCGGACCAGATCGTGGTCGGCCGGGAACTCCTCCGCCGAGGGCCAGTCGGTCAGGTGCACCGAACGCTCCCCGGTCAGGCCCCGCCAGATCTCCTCCGCGGTCAGCGGCGCGAGCGGCGCCACCACCCGACAGAGCGTCTCCAGCACCGTCGACAGGGTGTCGAAGGCGTTGGCGTCACCGGACCAGAACCGGTCCCGGGACCGGCGCACGTACCAGTTGGTCAGCGCGTCAAGGTAGGACCGGACGGTGGCGCAGGCACCGGAGATGTCGTACGCGTCCATCTGCGCGCCGACAGTGGACACCAGTTCGTTCGTCTTCGCCAGCACGTACCGGTCGAGCAGGTGGGTGGAGTCGGTACGTCGCCGGGCCTGATACCCGTCGGCGTTGGCGTAGAGCGTGAAGAAGTAGTACACGTTCCACAGCGGCAGCAGCACCTGCCGGACGGCGTCGCGGATGCCCGCCTCGGTGACCGCCATGTCCCCACCGCGCAGCACCGGCGAGGACATCAGCATCCAGCGCATCGCGTCCGAGCCGTACGCGTCGAAGACGTGGTAGACGTCCGGGTAGTTGCGCAGGCTCTTGGACATCTTGCGCCCGTCCGAGCCGAGCAGGATGCCGTGGCTCAGGCAGTTACGGAACGCCGGCCGGTCGAACAGCGCGGTGGCCAGCACGTGCATCGTGTAGAACCAACCACGGGTCTGCCCGATGTACTCGACGATGAAGTCACCCGGGTAGTGGTGCTCGAACCAGTCGGCGTTCTCGAACGGGTAGTGCACCTGGGCGAACGGCATCGACCCGGACTCGAACCAGCAGTCCAGCACCTCCGGCACCCGGCGCATCATCGACTGCCCGGTCGGGTCGTCCGGGTTGGGGCGGACCAGGTCGTCCACCGCCGGTCGGTGCAGGTCGGTCAGGCGTACGCCGAAGTCCCGCTCGATGTCGGCCAGCGAACCGTAGACGTCCAGGCGCGGGTAGTTCGGGTCGTCGGACTTCCACGCCGGGATCGGCGAGCCCCAGAACCGGTTCCGGCTGATCGACCAGTCCCGGGCGTTGGCCAACCACTTGCCGAACGAGCCGTCCTTGATGTGGCCGGGCGTCCAGTTGATCTCCTGGTTCAGCTCGACCATCCGGTCCCGGAACTGCGTCACCGCGACGAACCACGACGACACCGCCTTGTAGACCAGCGGGGTGTCGCAACGCCAGCAGTGCGGGTACGAGTGGGTGTAGGTGTCCTGCCTGAGCACCACCCCCCGCTCCTTCAGCTCCCGGATCACCGGCTTGTTGACGTCGAAGACCTGCTCACCCTGGTACGGCGGGACCAGCGCGGTGAACCGGGTGTGGTCGTCGACAGTGACGATGGTGGGGATGCCGGCGGCGTTGCAGACGTTCTGGTCGTCCTCACCGAAGGCCGGGGCCAGGTGCACGATCCCGGTGCCGTCCTCGGTGGTGACGAACTCCGCGCCGAGCACCTGGTAGGCGTTCTCCCCGGCCTGCTCGACGAGGAAGTCGAACAGCGGCGTGTAGCGGCGTCCGACCAGGTCCCGGCCGTACACCGAGCCGACCTGCTCGTAACCCTCCAGCTCCTTGGCGTACGCGGCCAGCCGCGCCGCGCCGACGACGTAGCGGTCGCCACTGCGCTCGCTGTCGGGGGAACCCCGGTGTTCGAGTACCGCGTACTCGATGTCGGGCCCGACGGCGAGCGCCAGGTTCGACGGCAGGGTCCACGGCGTGGTGGTCCAGACGCCCAGCTTGACCGGCCCGCGCAGCAGCTCCGGTGCGGACTCGTCGGCGGTCAGCTCGAACCACACCGACAGGGTGGGGTCGTGCCGGTCCCGGTAGACGTCGTCCATCCGGGTCTCGGTGTTCGACAGCGGCGTCTCACAGCGCCAGCAGTACGCCAGCACCCGGAAGCCCTCGTAGATCAGACCCTTG
This sequence comes from Micromonospora sp. NPDC047753, assembly GCF_040642735.1. Lineage (NCBI taxonomy): Bacteria > Bacillati > Actinomycetota > Actinomycetes > Micromonosporales > Micromonosporaceae > Micromonospora > Micromonospora sp. NPDC047753. The sequence goes on from NZ_JBEYSL010000364.1 coordinate 4,396, forward strand.
TCGTGCAGGGTCTTGAAGGCCCACATGACGCTTTCCATGTAGTCCAGGTCGAGGGTCTTGTAGTCGTTGGTGAAGTCGACCCAGCGGGCCTGCCGGTTGATGTACCGCTCCCAGTCCTGGGTGAACTCCAGCACCGAGGTACGGCAGGCCTCGTTGAACCGGTCCACGCCCAGGTCGATGATCTCCGCCTTGCTGGTGATGCCGAGCTGCTTCTCGGCCACCACCTCGGCGGGCAGGCCGTGACAGTCCCAGCCGAAACGCCGCTCGACGTGCCGGCCGCGCATGGTCTGGTAGCGCGGCACCACGTCCTTGACGTAGCCGGTGAAGAGGTGACCGTAGTGCGGCAGGCCGTTGGCGAACGGCGGGCCGTCGTAGAAGACGTACTCGTTCTTGCCGTCCGTGCCGGCCGGGCGGGCCTCGATGCTGGCCTCGAAGGTCTTGTCAGCCGTCCAGTGCTCCAGCACGCGGCGCTCGACCGCGGGCAGGTCCGGGCTCGCCGGAACACCGGCGGCGGTCGCGTCGTGCAACGGATAGGCCATCGGGGGTCGCTCTCCTCATGCAGCTCACTCAACGTGGGTCTGCGAGGACGAACCTCCGGGTACGCCTGGAACGGCGCTCCCGGGTGGCCCGCGGTACCACCCCGCTTGGCGGTCAGGATCGACCGCCCGCTCATTGTCGGCTGTGACGGGCCGCACCCGTCCGGTTCTACTGGGCCGGTTGCCCGGCTGTTCTTCCGGAGGCTCACCGGTGATGGCCGGGTCATCGCCTTTCGGGGTCCAACGATACTCGACCCGCCGACCGCCCCGCCGCCGAGTGAACGCCCGCGCCGGCACCCTAGGCTGACCGGGTGATCCGGATCGAGTTGGACGAGCCGACGCTGCTCCGGACCCGGATCGCCACCAGCCCGCTCTGGGAGGTGCTGACCAGCCTGTTGCTGCTGCACCGCAATCCGATTGAGGCGCCCTGGCCGTACACCGGCTGGGCGCGGCACGCACGGCGGGTGCTCGACGACGTGCCGGCGACCGCGCCGGCCCGGCTGCTGACCATCGGCCTGCCCGCACCGGACTTCCTCAGCCCGATCCCCACGTTGGCCGCGCCGACCCTGGCCGACCAGCTCGCCGAGCTGCGCGCGACGCCGGCCGAGGTGATCGCCGAGCAGATCCCCCACTACTACCACCCGGACGACCTGCCGGAGTGGCTCCGCCCGTTCATCAAGGAGCGGCGGGCCGCCCTGGACCGGCTCGCCGACGGCATCCAGGCGTACTGGGACGCGGCCATAGCGCCGTGGTGGCCGGCGATGCAGGCGGCGCTGGACGAGGAGGTGCTGCATCGGGCTCGGGCGCTCGCCGCGTACGGCCCGGACGCGCTCCTGGAGAACCTGCACGAACGGGTGCGCTGGAACAAGCCGGTGCTGACCCTGGTGAAGCCGTCGGAGCAGCAGTTCACGGCGGTGAACCAGCGACTGCTGCTGCTTCCCTTGATCTTCTCGGAGGGGGCACTCGTCTGCGCCACCGACCATCCGGAGATCATCGCCGTCTCCTACCAGGCGCGCGGGGCGGCAGTGCTCGCCGAGGGTGGGCCGGTCCCGGCGGCCCGGACGACACCGGCCACGGACCGGCTGGCGGTGCTGGTCGGTCGGGGTCGCGCCCAGGTGCTGCGGGCGCTGGCGAGGCCAGCCACCACCGCGGGCCTCGCGGCCACGTTGGGGCTGGCTCCGAGCACCGTGTCGGAGCAGCTCTCCGCGCTGTTGGCCGCCGGCGTGGTACACCGGCGCCGGGTGGGCCGACGGGTGTTGTACGGGCTGGAACCGGCCGGTCTGGCACTGGTGCAGCTCGTCGGTGACGAGCCGACGAGCGCCTCGGCCTGAGCATTCGGCTCGATCCGAATCCGTTTCCCACCCGTACCCGTCGCTCCTAGCCTGCTGATCACGAGCGTCGGAAGGTCCGGGCAGACCGCGGCGTCGACCTGACGGTCGACAACGGGGAGCTGTTCGGCCTGCCGGGGCCAGACGGCGCTGGCAGGCCCCATCCCCGACCCAACCCCCGTTGATCATGGAGTTGTCGCCTCACTCGACGGCGTGTCGTGGCAACAACTCCATGATCGACCGGGGGTCGGGGACGGCCCGCCGATCCAGGCTTCTCCATTGAGATGAGCGGGATCACAGTCCCGGTTGTCACGACCCGCCCGGCCCGGCCGTCGTACCGGTGTCGGACCGATCAGGAGGTAGTCGTGCAACGGATGAACCCGGCCGAGGTCGCGCCGCAGGCGTACAAGGCCGTCATGGGGTTGGAGAAGTACGTCCAGACGAACGTCGACCGCACCGTGCTGGAGCTGGTGAAACTGCGGGCGTCGATGATCAACGGGTGCGCGTACTGCGTGGACATGCACAGCCGGGACGCGCTCGCCGACGGCGAGTCGAGCCGCCGACTGTTCGCGGTAGCCGCCTGGCGGGAGGCTCCCTTCTTCGACGAGCGGGAGCGGGCCGCGCTGGCCCTCACCGACGCGGTCACCCGGCTCGGCGAGCACGGGGTGCCGGACGAGGTGTGGGATGACGCCGCGAAGGTCTGGTCGGAGAAGGAACTGGCCGACCTCGTCATCGCGATTGCCACAATCAACGTGTGGAATCGGATCGGGGTGACGATGCGGCTGGAGCCCCCGGCCCAGGCGTGACAACCGAGGCGGCGTCGCCGAGTCGCTGCAGCGTGGCGCCCGGGTGATCGTGTCGGGCCGGCTGCGTCAGCGGTCGTACGAGACC
>NZ_JBEYSL010000365.1:0-7064 GCF_040642735.1 Micromonospora sp. NPDC047753
CGGCATCGTGGTCATTAATGTCGCCTGCACGGGACCGAACTCGCTAATTCCGACCTGAGCCCGAAATCCGACGACGGCCAGGCGGTAGCGCACGAGTCCTGTCTATCAGCCCGACCAGGGCCACCATCCCAGGATCCATCTGGTCCGCCAACCGAAAGTAACCGGAAAATCTCCGGAACTTTTCCGCAACTCAAGCGAAGCTTCGGTCGGCCTGGCATGTCGTCAACCCCCGTCGGTGAGGCAAGATGACGCGTGGAACGGGCACGCCGTTTCGGGACACACGGTGGGCGACGCCTGGTGGTCGTTCCTCCGGCTCGGTGAAGGAGACGCGGGTGGGCGCGGACGACGGACGCAGGGTGACCATCACCGCGATCGCACGGGAGGCCGGAGTCTCGGTGCCGACCGTGTCACGGGTGCTCAACGGACGCTCCGATGTGGCCCCGGACACCCGGGAGCGGGTCGAGGAGTTGTTGCGCCACCACGGCTACCGGCGTCGCACCAGCCGCAGCGTTCGCCGCGCCGGTCTCGTCGATCTGGTCTTCAACGACCTGGACAGCCCCTGGGCCGTGGAGATCATTCGCGGCGTGGAGGACGTCGGGCACGGCGCGGGTGTCGGCACCGTGGTCTCCGCGATCCACCGGCAACCCACAGCGGCCCGGCAGTGGTTGCAGAACCTGCGCACCCGGGCCACCGACGGCGTCATCTTCGTGACCTCGCACCTGAGCCCGCCACTGCACGCGCAACTGCGTCGCCTCAACGTGCCGGTGGTGGTCGTGGACCCGGCCGGCGTACCGGCCATGGACGTGCCCACGATCGGCGCCACCAACTGGGCCGGCGGGCTCGCCGCGACCGAACATCTCCTCGCCATCGGGCACCGGCGCATCGGTTTCGTGGCCGGGCCGACGCACCTGCTGTGCAGCCGGGCCCGGCTCGACGGTTACCGGGCCGGGTTGGAGGCCGCCGGGGTGCCGGTGGACGACGCGCTGATCTATCCAGGCGACTTCTACCACGCCTCCGGTTTCGCCGGCGGGACCGCGCTGCTCGACCTCGCCGACCCCCCGACCGGCATCTTCGCCTCCAGCGACCAGATGGCCTTCGGCGTCTACGAGGCCATCCGGCGGCGCGGGCTGCGCGTGCCGGACGACGTGAGCGTGGTGGGGTTCGACGACCTGCCGGAAGCCCGCTGGGCCTCACCGCCGCTGACCACCGTGCGCCAGCCGTTGGTCGAGATGGGACGGTTGGCTGCCCGGACCGTGCTGCGCCTGGCCCAGGGCGAGGGCATCGACTCGCCCCGGGTGGAACTCGCCACCGAGTTGGTCGTTCGGGACAGCACCGCCGCCCCGCTGACCGGGTCGCCCGCCTCGGCGTGACGGCCTGACCTGCGTTGGAAACCGGTTGGACCGGTTCCGGTCCGTTCCCGAAAATTCCGGCGAGGCCGCGCTTGACCGGGAGCCCACCCACGGTCGGCGCGGTGAGCGACCGACGGTCACCCACCGCGCCGCACGGTCAGTGGTGGTGGTGCCAGCGGACGGCCTTGCGGATGGTCACCGGCAGTGCGGGCGCGCCGTCGACCGGTGCCGGGTCCTCGGCGGTCGGTGCCACTCCCCCGGCGGCGATCCGGTCCAGCGTGGCCAGGCCCGCCCCGTCGACCTCGCCGAAGATCGTGTAGTTGGGGCGCAACGCGGAGTTGGCGTAGACCAGGAAGAACTGGCTGCCGTTGGTGTCCGGCCCGGCGTTGGCCATGGCCAGCACGCCACGGGCGTACACCCGACGCTCGCCGGTCGGGTCGGTGGGCGCGGGCGGCAGGTCGGTCGGCAACTCGTCGCGGTACCGGTAGCCCGGACCGCCCTCACCGGTACCGGACGGGTCACCGCACTGCAACACGCTCAGCGTCGGGTACGCGGTGAGCCGGTGGCACGGGGTGCGGTCGTAGAACCGCTTGCTCACCAGGTGCAGGAAGCTCTGCACCGTGCACGGCGCCGCGGCCCGGTCCAGTGTCAACCCGATGGGCCCGTGGTTGGTCGCCAGGGTCACCCGGACGCTGCCCCGGGCCGGGGTGCGTCGCGGGTCGGGCGGCAGCGGCACCGGCCGGGCCGCGGGTTCATCCGGGGTCTCGGTGTACGCGCACGGGCCGTGGGTGGTGCGCGGCGGTCGGGTGGCGGCGTCGGCAGCAACGGTCGGCGCGGCGGAGACGCGCACCGGGTCGGCCGACGGGCCCGGGTCGGCGAGCGCCGTGGCGGACGAGCCGACGACCAGCGCCCCGGCGAGCACTGTCACCCCCGCGAGGCGGGTCAGGGCGCGCACCGGTCGGCGGGGTGCCGCCACTGCGGGGCGCGGTTCGAGTTCACTCGACACAGGGATCCTCCTGGACTGGTGGAGCCAGAAAGACCGGAGTCTATGGATGGCAGCGCCCGATGTCGATCCGTCAGGGCATCCGACGGCGACGCCGCCACAGCACGCCGCCCATCAACGCGACCACCGTCGCGCCGCTGACCGCCATCACCGACCAGAGCCACCCCGAGCCGGTAGGCGCGGGCCCGCTGGCCGCCGCTGGTCGGGGCGCGCCGGGTGCCGCCAGCGCGGACGGCGCCGCCGACGGGGTGGCGGTCAGCTCGCCGGGCTCGACCAGTCGACCCACGGCGGCGTCCCGCGGCAGCGTGAAGCCCCAGTCCAGGAGGGCCGCGCCCTGCTCCCAGCCGCGCACCGGTGCCGATTCGGCGCCCAGCAGGGTCACCACCAGCCGCCGCCCGCCGCGTTCCGCCGCCCCCACGTAGGTGTGCCGGGCCAGGTCGGTGAAGCCGGTCTTGCCGCCGAGCGCCCCCGGGTACCGGTAGATGAGCTGGTTCTCGTTCTGGATCTCGAAGCCCTTGGTGCGTTGCGCCGGCTGGACCGGAATCGACGCCTGCTCGGTCAGCGCGTACCGACGGAAGTTCGGTTCGGCGAAGCAGGCACGGGCGATCAGCGCCAGGTCGTACGCGCTGGTGAACTGCCCCTTGCCGTCCAGCCCGGACGGGGTGACCGCGTGCGTCTGGAGCGCGCCGAGGTGGTGGGCCTGCTCGTTCATGGCGCGTACGCCGGCGGCGCTGTCCGTTCCGCTGCCGAGTCGCGCGAGGGCGTTGGCGGCCTCGTTGCCGGAGTTGAGCAGCAACCCGAGCCAGATGGTCTCGATGGTGTACCGGCCGCCCGCGACCAGGCCCACGGCCGACGAGCCGGGTTCGATGTTCATGTCCGCGTCGGTGACTGTGACAATCTGCTTCGGGTCGAGCCTGGGCAGCATCGTGGCCGCCAGCAGGAGCTTCTGCACGCTCGCCGGTGTGCCGTACTCGTGGGGGCCGCAGCCGCCGAGCACCTGGCCGCTGTCCAGGTCGGCGACCAGCCACGACGTGGCGGTGACCCTCGGCGGCGCGGCGGCGCCGGACGGCACGACCAGGCCGGCCGTGTCCAGCGCCGCGCCGCCGATCATCCGTTGCTCGGGCACGGCGGGCGGGGGCGACGGCCGGGGTGGTCGGGACGCCGCCGGCACCGGGACCCGGGGGCAGCGCACCGTCGGCGCGGCGGACGCTCCCGTCGCACCGACCGGCACGGGAGCGAGCAGGACGGCGGACGTCGTGGCCGCCAGCAGCGCAGCTCTCATGTGCCCGACCCTAGTCAGGAGGATCGCCCGGCGGGACGGGATGCCGGTCAAGTCGCGTCGCCGCGAGCGCACAGGTAGTCGTGCAGGGCGGCGCTGCCCCGCAGCCGGCGCAGGCTGCGGGTGTGCAGCTCCTGCTCGCGGCGGCCCAGCTCGGCGCGGACCCGCTGGGCGCTGCCGGTGGTCCGCAGCTCGCCCAGCACCGCGGCGATGATCTCGAACGGGTACGCGCCCCGCCGCAGCAACGCGATGACCTGCGCCGCGCGTAGCTCCGCCTCGTCGTACACCCGGTAGTTGGTCCCCGGGGTGCGGCCCGGCCGCAGCAGCTCGCGCTCCTCCCACAGCCGCAGCTGTGAGGTCCGGACCCCGACCACTGCGGCGACCTCGCCGATGCGGGCGCCGCGGCGTGGTGCGGGTCGGGTCGCCGGTGGGCTGGCCAGCACGGTCTCGAAGGCGCCGAGCACCCGGCGAATCTCGGCGCGTTCCCGGTCCAGCTCGGCATGGCCGCCGTCGAGCGCCGCCAGGGCCGCCGGCAGGTCACCAGCGTGCACCGCCGCCATGATCTCCCGGGTACGGCTCCAACCGTGCCCCTCGGCCAACCGCCGCGCCACGGTCAGCGCCCGGGCGTGCTCGGTCGTGAAGATCCGGTAGCCGCTGGCGGTGCGCCGCACCGGCGGCAGCACCCCCAACTCGACGTAGTTGCGCACCTGCTGCACCGAGATCCCGACGGTGGCCGCCAGGTCCACGGCGCGCAGCCGATCCTGCGAGGCGACGTCCACGCGAGCCACCGTACCGCTTACGACGTGATTTGAGACTTTCCGGCATGTAGCGCCGCTGCCTGCGCTCGAACTTCGCCAGAACTGTCTACATGGGGATGAATGAGACAATGGAACCCGCCAGTGCCCGGCGGGGCAAAGTCCCGCCACGATTCCGTGAAGGGTTCGCATGTCGCAGCCAGCATGGTCCGCCGCCGACAGCCACGACATGATCGAGGTACGCGGGGCGCGGGAGAACAACCTCGCCGACGTCTCGGTCGACATCCCCAAACGCCGGTTGACCGTCTTCACCGGCGTCTCCGGGTCGGGCAAGTCGTCGCTGGTCTTCGGCACCATCGCCGCCGAGTCCCAGCGCATGATCAACGAGACCTACAGCGCGTTCCTCCAGTCCTTCATGCCGAACCTCAACCGGCCGGACGTCGACTCGCTGCGCAACCTCAGCGCGGCCATCGTCGTCGACCAGGAGCGGATGGGAGTCAACTCCCGCTCCACCGTCGGCACCGCCACCGACGCGTACGCGATGCTGCGGATCCTCTTCAGCCGGCTCGGCCAACCGTCCATCGGCGGCGCCGGGGCGTTCAGCTTCAACCTGCCCGAGGGCATGTGCCCCACCTGCGAAGGGCTGGGCCGGGTCTCCGACCTCGACATCAACGAGCTGGTCGACGTCGAGCGCTCCCTCAACGACGGCGCGATCACAGTGCCCAACTTCGCTGTCGACTCCTGGTACTGGCAGACCATCGTCGGCTCCGGCCTGTTCGACCCGGACGTCAAACTCCAGGACTTCACCCCGCAACAGTGGGAGGACTTCCTGCACAAGCCGGCCACCAAGATCAAGGTGGGCAGCAACAACTGGACGTACGAGGGGCTGGCGGTCAAGGTCAAGCGGCTCCTCCTGGCCAAGGACCGCGAGTCGATGCAACCGCACATCCGCGCCTTCGTCGACCGGGCGGTCACCTTCACCAGCTGCGGCGACTGCGGCGGCACCCGACTCAACGCGGCCGCCCTGTCGTCACGGATCGCCGGGCGCACCATCGCCGACTGCTCCGCCATGCAGATCAGCGACCTGGCAGCGTTCGTCCGCACCGTCGACGACCCGGGGGCCGCGCCACTCGTCGCCAACCTCCGCGACCTGCTGGACTCCCTGGTCGAGATCGGTCTGGGCTACCTCAGCCTGGATCGCGAGTCGGCGACCCTCTCCGGCGGCGAGGCGCAACGGGTGAAAATGGTCCGGCACCTCGGCTCCAGCCTCTCCGACGTCACCTACGTCTTCGACGAACCCACCGTCGGCCTGCACCCACACGACATCGCCCGGATGAACGACCTGCTGCTGCGGCTGCGCGACAAGGGCAACACCGTGCTGGTGGTGGAACACAAACCGGAGACGATCGCCATCGCCGACCACGTGGTCGACCTCGGCCCGGGCGCCGGCACCGACGGCGGCCGGATCTGCTTCACCGGCGACATCCCCGGCCTGCGCCGCTCCGACACGCTCACCGGCCGGCACCTGGACCACCGGGTGACAGTGCGTTCCGACGTACGCCAACCCACCGGGCAGCTCGCCATCCGCCAGGCCGACCTGCACAACCTGCACGACGTGGACGTGGACATCCCGCTCGGGGTCCTCACCGTGGTCACCGGCGTGGCCGGCTCCGGCAAGAGTTCACTGATCCACGGCTCCCTGCGCGGCCGGTCCGGGGTCGTCATCGTCGACCAGTCCCCGATCCGCGGCTCACGACGCAGCAACCCGGCCACCTACAGCGGGCTGCTCGACCCGATCCGCACCGCCTTCGCCAAGGCCAACGGGGTCAAGGCCGCGCTGTTCAGCGCCAACTCCGAGGGTGCCTGCCCGACCTGCAAGGGAATCGGCCTCATCTACACCGACCTGGCGATGATGGCCGGCGTCGCGAGCGTCTGCGAACGGTGCGAGGGACGGCGCTTCACCGACACGGTGCTCACGTACACGCTGCGCGGCAAGAACATCCACGAGGTGCTGACCATGTCCGTCACCGAGGCGTACGCGTTCTTCCCCAGCGGGGCGGCGCACCTCGTCCTCGGCCGGTTGGTCGACGTCGGGCTGGGCTACCTCAGCCTCGGCCAGCCGCTGACCACCCTGTCCGGCGGGGAGCGGCAACGACTCAAGCTCGCCATCCACCTGGCCGAGAAGACCACCACGTACGTCCTCGACGAGCCGACCACGGGTTTGCACCTGGCCGACGTCGACCAACTGCTGGCCCTGCTCGACCGGATGGTCGACGCCGGCAACACGGTGATAGTCATCGAGCACCACCAGGCGGTCATGGCACACGCCGACTGGCTCATCGACCTCGGCCCCGGCGCCGGCCATGACGGCGGCCGCATCGTCTTCACCGGCACACCGGCCGAACTGGTCGCCACCGGCGACACCCTCACCGCCAAGCACCTCCGCGAGTACGTCAACGACCCGGCGGTGATCGGCCAGGGCTGACGCCGGTACCCGCCACCGGCCGGCGCACAGCGGCGACGGGTGCCGGCACGAGCGGCTGCGGGCCGGCGGTAGTGGTCCGGCGGTAGTGGTCCGGCTGTAGTGGATCATGGTACGTACCCGTCTTCCGAGCCCTCGGCGCAGCCGACAGCGCGGTGTTCCTCCTGATCTTCGTGCTGCTCATCGCGCTGTGGTG
>NZ_JBEYSL010000366.1:0-7044 GCF_040642735.1 Micromonospora sp. NPDC047753
GTCCGGGCCGTGCGCGGTGAACCGCTGCGCGTAGCCCTCGCCGCCCACACCATCGGCCCACCAGGTAGCGCCCTGGTCACCGCCCGCCGAGTAGGCCAGTCGCGCGCCGACCGGCCCCGCTCCGGACAACCAGAGCGCCACGGCACTGAGCAGGGCGAGCCCGAACAGGAGCAGCCCGGCACCGTCCCGGCGGTGCTCCGGGTCGAGGTCGCGGGCCGACGCAGCCTGCCGGCCAGCGGCACGCACCGCCCAACCCATCCCGTGCGCCAGCCCCATCCACAGTGCACCCACCGCACGGCCGACGTAGACCGCCGGGCCGGGCCGGGGCGGCGTGGTGCGACGTCGGACCGGTGCCCGGGTGGTCTTCTTCGCCGGTTGACGGGCACGACTGTTGGTGCCACCGCGCGGCGACGCGCCGCGCCGCCGGCTCGCCTGAGAGGTACGGCCCGCCATAGAGTCACGGTAACGGTGGGGGCGGGCAGATCCCCGCTTTTCCGGGTCGTGTCCGCGCGTCGCAACACGAACCCCACCGCCGGTCGTGATATCCGCCTCAGAAGGGATGCCCCATGGCGTCGCCGGAAATCGAAGGCGATCCGGACGATCCACTGGCCGGGCACCCCGACTTGCTGCGTCCGCTGACCGGTGAACTGGTCGCCGCGGTGCTCGCTGCCCGGGGCCGGTCCGTCGGTCCGACCCCGGACGGCGACCTCGTCGGCCATTTCGACGACAACCTGATCTGGTTCCTCCGCGTCGGCGGGGACGGTGAGCTGCTCCAGATCCGCACCATGGTCGATCCGACCTTCGGCATCGAACGGGTGCCCGACCTGTACGCGTTCTGCAACTCCTGGAACCACGACCGGCTCTGGCCGAAAGCGTTCGTCCACGTCGCCGACGACGGTCGGGCCCGGGTGTACGGCGAGGTGATCACCGATCTGGAACGCGGCGTGACCCCGCACCAGCTCGACCAGCTGCTCGACTGTGGCATCTCCACCGGCTGCCAGCTCGCCGTGGCGGTTCGTCGACTGCCCGGAGCGGTGCCGTCGTGACCGGCCGGGACGAGTTCACCGGCAGCCGCGCCGGCACGCCACCCACCGGTGCCGGTGAGCGGCTCGCGCGGGGCCGCGTACCGGCGCTGGAGGCCGCGCTCGCCGAGGCTCGGGACCTTCCCGACGGCCCGGCCCGGCAGGTGGCCCTGGAACGGCTCGCCGAGCGCGCCGACGCGGCCGGCGACGTCCGGTCCGGGATGGACGCACGGTTCGCGTTGATCGAGGCGTACCTGCTGCACGGGGAGCGGTGGCGTCTGGTCGAGCCGGTCCGGCGCTGCCGGGCCGCCGCCGACCACCGGCCCGACGTGCTCACCGAGACGGAGACCGGGCTGCTGCTGCGTTACCAGCGGTACGCGGTGGAGGCGCTGCTCGGCACTCCCCGGGTCGGGCTGGACCAGACCCGGTCCCTGCTGCACGACCTGGCCCACCGCGTCGGCACGGATGGTCCGGACACACCAACCGTCGCGGAGCTGCACTGCCGGATCGCCGATCATCTGGGCGACGAGCCCACCGCCCGGCACTGGTACGAGCGATGGTCCGGTAAACGGCCGGGCCCGGCCGGCGGCTGCCCGGGCTGCGCCTCGGCCAGGCGTGCCGAGCTGCTGGCCGGCTGGGGCGAGTGGAATGCCGCGGTCACCGAGCTCGGGAAAACCGACGGCGACCCGCAGGCCTGCACCGACCAGCCCGAGCGGGATCTGGTCGCCGGTCTGCTGCCGGCACTGCGCACCGGTGGGCCGGAACGGGCGGCGGCAGCGCACGTGCGGGCGTACCGCCGGCACCGGCGGGAGCGCGCGGCGTTCCCGCACCTCGCCGCACACCTCCGATTCTGCGCGCTGGCCGGGCACCTGGAGCGCGGGCTGGCCATCCTGGCCGAGCAGCTGCCCCGGTTGGACCGGCCGACCGACGATCTCGCCGCCATGGAGTTCGCCGCCGCCGGGGCACTGCTCTGCGGGCTGGCGGCCGACGCAGGGCTGGGCGGGCGGACGATGCCCCGGCCCGCGTACGGCGAGCGGACGGCCACCGAGTTGGACGTCGCCACGCTCGGGGCGCTGCTGCTCGGGGTGGCGAACGAGTTGGCCGGCAGCTTCGACGCGCGCAACGGCACGGGGCACCACTCCGGACGGATGGCCGCCTGGCTGGCCGAGCGCCCGCTCGCGGCGCCGGTTCCGCTGCCCACCGACGACGAAGCTGACGAGCCCGACGACGACCGGTCCGACGTCGAGGCCGACGTCGAGGCCGACGTCGAGGCCGAGCTGGGCGAACGCGAATTGTCGGCACTCTCCCTCGGCATGATCACCGGGATCCTGGACGGGCGCGGCGACCGGTACCTGGTGGACGAGGGCGAGACGGTGGTCGGCCACTGGGAGGGGACGGTGATCCAGTTCCGGCGGGCCGGTGAACGCGGCGAGGTGCTGCACGCCCGAGCCATGGCCAACCGCCGGTTGCCGGCCGCCCGCCGCGCCGAGGCGTACGCCTTCTGCAACGCGTGGAACCACGACCGGCTGCTGCCCAAGGCGTACGCGCACGATCTCGGCGACGAATTGGTGCTGGCCGGCGACGTGGCCACCGACCTGGCGCACGGGGTAGCCCCGGCGCAGCTACGGGTCCTCATGGACGCCGCCATCGCCACCGGCATCGCGTACGCCGAGGCCGTCGCCGCGCTGCCCTGATCTCCCGGGAACGGCTGACGCCGGCCCACCCCGTTCAGGTGGACCGGCGTCAGCGGGAGTCGCTCAGACCTCGACGACGGTGGGCACGATCATCGGCCGACGACGGTACTTGTCGTTGACCCACCGCCCCACGGTCCGCCGGACGATCTGCTGAAGCTGGTGCGGGTCGGTGATGCCGTCCGCCGCGGCCCGGTTGAGCGCCTCGGTGACCAGCGGCACCACCGGGTTGAACGCCTCCGGGTCCTCGGAGAAGCCCTTCGCGGAGAGCGTCGGGCCGGCGACCACCTTGCCGGTGACCGAGTCGACGACCACCGTGGTGGCGATGAACCCGCCGTCACCGAGGATCCGCCGTTCGGTGAGCAGCGACTCGCTGACGTCACCGACGGCGAGGCCGTCCACGTAGACGTACCGGCTCTTCACGTGCCCGACCAGGCTGGCGCGGCCCTCGACCAGGTCGACCACGTCGCCGTCCTCGCAGAGCACCACCCGGTCGGCGGCAACCCCGGACTCGATGCCGAGCCGGGCGTGGGCGCGCAGGTGACGCCACTCGCCGTGCACGGGCATCAGGTTGCTGGGCCGGACCACGTTGAGCAGATAGAGCAGTTCCCCGGCGGGGGCGTGCCCGGAGACGTGCACCTTGGCCACGTCCTTGTGCACGACCACCGCGCCGGCCCGCGCGAGCCGGTTGATCACCCGGTAGACCGAGGTCTCGTTGCCGGGCACCAGTGAGGAGGCCAACACGACCGTGTCACCGGGTGCGATGGTGATGTGCCGGTGGTCGCCGCTGGCCATCCGGCCCAGCGCGCTCATCGGCTCACCCTGGGAACCTGTCGACATCAGCACGATCTCGTCCGGCGGCAGCGTGGTCGCCTCGTCGATGCTGATGACCAGGCCGGCCGGGATGTTGAGCAGGCCGAGGTCCCGGGCGATGCCCATGTTGCGGACCATGGACCGGCCGATCAGCGCGACCTTGCGGCCGTGCTCGGCGGCGGAGTCGAAGACCTGCTGCACGCGGTGCACGTGCGAGGCGAACGACGCCACGATGATCCGGCCCTTGGCCTTCGCGAAGATCGAGTCGAGCACCGGGCCGATCTCCCGCTCCGGCGTCACGAAACCGGGGATCTCCGCGTTGGTGGAGTCGGACAGCAGCAGGTCGACGCCTTCGGCGCCGAGCCGGGCGAAACCGGCCAGGTCGGTGATCCGGCCGTCCAGCGGCAACTGGTCCATCTTGAAGTCGCCGGTGTGCAGCACCAGACCGGCGGGGGTGCGGATGGCCACCGCGAGGGCGTCCGGGATCGAGTGGTTGACAGCGAAGAACTCACACTCGAACGGGCCGAGCCGCTCGCGGCCGCCCTCCCGCACGGTCAGCGTGTACGGCTGGATCCGCCGCTCGGCCAACTTCGCCTCGACCAGGGCGAGGGTGAACTGTGAGCCGACCAGCGGGATGTCGGGCTTGTGGGCGAGCAGGTACGGCACCGCGCCGATGTGGTCTTCGTGACCGTGCGTCAGCACGATCGCCTGGACGTCGGCCAGCCGGTCCAGGATCGGACCGAAGTCGGGCAGGATCAGATCCACACCCGGCTGCTCGACGTCGGGGAACAGCACGCCGCAGTCGACGATCAGCAACTTGCCGTCGTACTCGAAGACGGTCATGTTCCGACCGATGGCGCCGAGCCCGCCGAGCGGGATGATCCGCAGGCCACCTTCCGGCAGCGGCGGGGGTAGCTCCGCCTCGATGTGCGCCTCGGTCACGCGTCCACCTCATTCTGCGACGCCGTTACTCGACGTCCATCGTGTCGTTCGTTCATTCGGGCAGCTCCAGGCCCGCTGCCGCGAAGTCCGCGCGCAGCTGGGCGATCTCGTCGTCGGTGGCGTCCACCAGCGGGGGTCGCACCGGGCCGGCCGGCAGGCCCTGCGCTGCCAGGCCTGCCTTCACCAGGATCGCGCCCTGGGTGCGGAAGATGCCGGTGAACAGCGGCAGCAGCCGCCGGTGCAGCGCCAGCGCGGTCGGCATGTCCCCCGCGTCGTACGCATCGATCAGTTGTGCGGTCAGCGCCCCGGTGAAGTGCGTGGAGGTGCCGACCACGCCCACCGAACCGACGGCCAGCGCCGGCAGGGTGAGAGCGTCCTCGCCGCTGTAGAAGGCGAGGGCGGTCCGGCTGGTCACCCAGCTGGTTTCGGTCAGGTCGCCCTTGGCGTCCTTGACCGCGACGATCCGGCCGTGCTCGCCGAGCCGCACCAGCGTCTCGGTCTCGATCGGCACACCGGAACGGTGCGGGATGTCGTACAGCATCACCGGCAGGCCGGTGGCGTCGGCGACGGCCGTGAAGTGCCGGACCAACCCCGCCTGCGGCGGCTTGTTGTAGTACGGGGTGACCACCAGCAGGCCATGCGCACCCGCCTTCTCGGCGGCTGCGGCCAGCTCGATGGTGTGCCGCGTGTCGTTGGTGCCAACGCCCGCGACCACCTTGGCCCGGTCACCGACAGCCTCCACCACGGCCCGGATCAGCTGCTCCTTCTCCGCTTCCGTGGTGGTCGGCGACTCGCCGGTGGTGCCGTTGACCACCAGCGCGTCGTTGCCCTGCTCGTCGACCAGGTGGCTCGCAAGCCGGGCGACGCCGTCGAGATCGAGGGAACCGTCGGGGGTGAACGGGGTCACCATGGCTGTGATCAGCCGGCCGAAGGGGCGGGACGCCGGTCGGGCCGCGGCATCGAGGTGGTCGTGCGTCATACCCTCCAACCTAGCGGACGACCAGCCGGGGCCCGCCGGGGAAGGGCTCAGGACGCCTCGTGCGGGCTGGCCGCCACCTCGGTGCCGTCCGGCAGCGTGGAGATCACGAAGTCGGCGAACACGTTGGGGGCGACACCCTGCAGCTGGCGCAGGCACTCGACGGCCAGCTCACGGATCTCCACGTCGGCGTGCTCGGTGGCCCGCATCGCGATGAAGTGCCGCCAGGCCCGGTAGTTGCCGGAGACCACGATCCGGGTCTCGGTGGCGTTGGGCAGCACCGCGCGGGCCGCCTGCCGGGCCTGCTTGCGGCGCAGCGTCGGGTTAGGTTCGTCGGAGAAGCGCTGCTCCAGGCCCTCCAACAACTCGGTGTACGCCCGAACACTCGCCTCGGCGGCCTCCACGAACTTCTTGTGCAGCTCCGGGTCGTCGGCGATGACGGCCGGCTCAACCATTGCCGCGTCCCGCTCCGGGACGTAGCGCTGCGACAACTGGGAGTACGAGAAGTGCCGGTGCCGAATCAACTCGTGGGTGAAGGAGCGGGACACCCCGGTGAAGTAGAAGGTGACCGACCCGTGCTCCAGCACACTCAGGTGCCCAACCTCGAGGATGTGCGCCAGGTAGCCGGCATTGGTGGCGGTCGCCGGGTTCGGCTTCTTCCACGACTGGTAGCAGGCCCGACCGGCGAACTCGGCGAGCGCCTGGCCGCCCTCCGCGTCGGTCGACCACGGCACGTCGTCCGGGGCCGCGAATTGGGTCCACGCGATCAACTTGACCTGGGGCTGCACCATGTCCGGCATTCCTGGGACTTTAGTGGTGGGGTGCCGCCCGACCCAACTCAGGCGCGCCCCGTGCAATGTCGATCACTCAGCGAGCGGCGCACCACCGACGTCCCCGACTCTTGGGCCGGGCCGGGCCGGGCCGGGCCGGGCCGGGACCACGGGGCGGGGGGCGGGAGCCGGGGGCGGGGCAGGGGCAGGCGCAGGGGCAGGGCATCGTCGTCGAGGCCCTGGCGAACAGTTTCGTCGGCGTCCTTTGGAGCTGAATCGTTGGCGACATCAGCCCCGGCGGATGGATGGGCCGCCCAAGCCGACAACCGAGACCGGGCGCCGCGCTCAGACGCACAAGCGACCCGAACAAGTTGAGCAGTTCGGCAGCGGCTTCCGCTCGCAAGATCGCGCAACATCCTGGATGTAGTGGCATCTGTCACGCCCGACCCCACTACATCCAGGATCGAGCGCGATCTTGGGGCGAGGCGCATCGGCTGCCGTGCGCCGCAACGCGGGTATGCGGGTGCCGACTAGGGTGATCGACTCGGGTTCCCGGAAGTCGGGGTATCCGGGTCAGGTGGATGGCCCGATTTCCTGAATGCCGAGTCGATCATGGGTGTTCGGCGCAGGAGGAGACCCGTGATGTCGTAAACGAGTCAACTCCAAAGGACGTCCGGACAATGCATGCCGGCCGAGCCCGCATCCGCCCGCCGGCCGCATCCGGGCACCGGCCCGTCGGACGACGGCCCATCGGGCGGCGGCAGGTCGGGCGACAGCCCATCGGGCGACGGCCCATCGGGCGACGGCCCATCGGGCGACGGCCCATCGGG
>NZ_JBEYSL010000367.1:0-6991 GCF_040642735.1 Micromonospora sp. NPDC047753
CGTGGTGCTGGAGTTGGGCACTTCGAGGCAGCGGCCGGACGGCGTGCCGACGATGGGGGTGCTCTGCCCGGGCGGGATGGTGGCCGCCGCGGCGGCCCTGGCGGCGAAGGGCGAACTGGCGGGGGTGGTGCCGACGCCGACGCCGACGACGACGAGCACCCCGGCCAGCGCACCGGCCAGGAGGGTCAGACGTCGGACGCGTTGGCCTTTCGGGATGAGGTCGCGGGCTGTTCCTGACCCACTGCGGGACGGGGTTCGCACGAGGTGCTCCTCGGAGTCGTGGAAGCGCGGGAGATCGTCGACGCGCCACGGGCGGGTGGTGGCGATGGCGAATCGCTGCGAATGGTAGGACCTTTGTTTAATTTATGTCAATGAATGTGATGTCCGGTGACGCGCTGACTGCCAGTGCCGACAGCCAGCGCGTCACCTGCCCCGGGACGACTACCGCCCCAGGAGCCGCCAGGTCTGGTTCAAGGGGCTGCCCTGGTTCACCGCCCTGCAGGTCCACTGGTGGACCAGCGCGCCGGCCGCCGTGGAGACCGCGTTGACATCGACGCACTTGCCACTGTGCCGGGCGACGAGTTGGTAGTCGTGCGAGTCGTTGCCCGAGTAGGTCACCTTGCGCAGAGCGAACTGCTGGTTGGAACTGTTGAGGCAGGTCCACTGGTGCACCGCCGCGCCGTCGGCGGTGGACACACCGCTGACGTCGAGACACTTGCCACTCTGCTGGTTGACAACGGTGTAGGTGTTGGCCACGCCAGCGACCGGGAGGAAGTTCCAGAGCTGCTGGTCACCGCCGTCGCAGTAGTTCTGCTGTTGGACGTTGCCGTCGGCGGTGCTCAGACCGGCGTTGTTCAAACACTGCTGCGAGTGCTGGGCCACCGCCACCGACTGGAAGCCACCGTCTGAGGGGGGCAGCAGCGTGACGGTGTACGTGTCGGTCTGGTTGGTGTACGGCACGGTCACCGTGGCGTTGCTGTTGGACACCCCGACCACGCTGTTCGAGACAGTGACCGGACCCGCCACGGCACCGCCACCGTTGTGCGGGATGCGTTGGGTGACGACCCGGACCTGGTTGTTCTGCACGATGCCGCTGGTGGTGTCCAGGCGTTGCAGGTTGACGGTCAGGTTCCCGGTGGTACGACCAGCGCCGATGAGCACCTTCGCCACTCCGGCCGTCTTCGTGGCGTACGCGTCGTACGACTGGCTGGGGGTCACCGCGACGATCTCACCGACCTGGGAGGCGTAGTAGCGGTAGTTCCACCACTCCCCCTTGGGCTGGTGCTGGCCGGCCGAGTTACGGATCAGCAGGTTGCCGAGGTCGTTGTGCAGGCTGCCGCCGCTGGCCCAGTTCGCCCGCAGGCCGTCGGCCCGGGCCCGTTCCAGACGCGCGATGTACCAGGCGCCGTCGGCCGGGTTCTGCTCGTCGGGCGCGCCGTACTCGTTGATCTGGTACGGACGCGGGTGGGCGATGCCGCGCGGGTCGAGGGTGGCGTTGGCGGCGGCGACGTTGGCGACCGGGTCACCGGGCAGCGAGTGCCAGCTGATGATGTCCGGCACCGTGTTCGTCGAGCGGACGAAGTCCAGGTACTGGTTCCAGAAGGTGTGGTTGGTCGACGGTACGCAGGCGCAACTCGGCCCGACGATGAGCTGGCTGGGGAACTCCGCCCGGATGCGCTGGTAGGTGCGTCGCCACAGTTCCAGGTACTGGGAGATCGGCCGGTTCCAGAAGATGGTGATGTTGGGTTCGTTCCAGATGTCCCACTGCACCGACAGCCCGGACGCCCGGACGTCGCTGATCAGCCGGGTCAGGAAGTTGTCGTAGTCGGTCCAGTTGCCGTTGTCACCGGGGAAGCGGGAGATCCCGGCGCCGTCGGCACCCCAGAGGTCGTGCGGCAGGATGATGAACTTCCCGCCGAGGGCTGTGGTGCGACGTGCCTGGGCGAGTGTGGAGTTCCAGCGACGGTCGTAGGTGCCGCCGACCCAGCCACTGCCCGGCAACTGCGCGCCACCGGCGCGCATGTACTGGAACTTGACGTCCCGGTAGAAGTGGTCGGCCGGACCGCTGGCGTTCTCGGTCATGCCGTAGATCCAGCCTGAGGCGCGGTAGGTCGGCGCACCGTTCGTGGTGGCGAAGTTGACGCTGATCGACTCGTCAGCGGCCTGGGCGGGGGACGGGACGACGGTGACGGCGGCAGCGGCGGCGAGCAGGCCGACGACGAGTCGGGCCACGAACACGCGGGCTCGTCGTGACCGGCCGGGGGACGGGGTTTTCACGGGCGGCTCCTTGGTGGGGCGCGGGGGACGCTCTCCGGAGGGCAGCGCTTGCGAATCGATTCGCACGGATCGTAGGACCGGGGACTGAACGATGTCAATGAAGTGACGCTCCGGTGAAGACCGTGTTTCTCAGCGATCTCTCTGATGCGCCCAACTGGCCCTTGACCCCCGGGCATGGGCAGACCTATCTTCGGGCGAACCGATTCGTCGAATCGGTTCGCCTCATGGTTGGGCTGCTCCAACCCGCGACGATCAACCGACAAACCCCACCTGACGATCGATTGAAGTGAGGCACCACATGACCGGATTCAGTCGTCGGCGGCGCCTGGCCGCCGTCGCCGTGATAGCTCTCGCCGCAGTGACAGGCAGCGCCTGTTCGTCGTCCACCGACGGCGCCGCCGACGGCGGCGGCGCCTACCTCGTCTGGGACCCGTATCCACAGTTCGCCGACGACTCCGAGTGGGTGGCGCTGCTCAAGAAGTGCGGCACCGACGCGGGGGTGACGGTCGAGCGGACCGGATACGACACCACCGACCTGACCAACAAGGCGCTGCTCGCCGCCCAGCAGGGAAACTCACCGGACGTCCTGATCGTCGACAACCCGGTCATCTCCACCCTGGCCGAAGCCGGTGCGCTCACCACCACCGACGACAACAAACTCGACGTCTCGGCGATGGAGAAGAACCTGCTCGGCGCCGGCCAGAGCGACGGCAAGACCTACGGGGTGCCGATCGGGGCGAACACCCTCGCCCTCTACTACAACAAGGATCTGCTCACCGCGGCCGGCGTCGATCCCGCCGCCGTCAAGGACTGGACCTCGCTGACCGCGGCACTGACCAAGGTGAAGGCCAAGGGGAAGAAGGGCATCACCTTCTCCGCGATCGGCACCGAGGAGGGCAGCTTCCAGTTCCTGCCCTGGTTCTGGGGATCGGGCGCCCAACTGACGAGTCTGGACTCACCGCAGGCGGTTTCCGCGCTGACGCTCTGGACCGACTGGCTCAAGCAGGGCCACGCCCCGAACTCCATCATCAACAACACCCAGACCACGAGTTGGCAGGAGTTCGCCACCGGCGACTACGCGTTCGCCGAGAACGGCACCTGGCAGCTGGCCAACGCGGAGAAGCTCGGCTTCTCGTACGGCACGATCCCGATCCCGGCCAGCGCGGGCGGCCCGGCCCCGGCGCCCACCGGCGGTGAGTTCGTCTCCATTCCGGTGCAGAAGAAGACCGGCCGGTACGAGACGTCGCAGAAGCTCGTGACCTGCCTGACCAACGCCGACAACCTCCTCACCACGGACACCACCCTGTCCTATGTCGCACCCGTCGCCGCCGTGCAGGAACGACAGGCCACAGCGGACCCCAAGCTCAAGGTCTGGGTGGAGGCGGTCCGGGCAGCCAAGGGCCGTACCGGTGACAACCTCGGCACCAAGTACCCGAAGATCTCCGAGGCGCTGTGGACCGCTGTGCAGTCGGCCCTCAGCGGCGGGAAGTCGCCACAGGAGGCCCTGGCCGCCGCGCAGACCGCCGCCGCCTCCAGGTAAGCGATCCGAACCGACACCATGCCCTCCACCACCGAGACCACTGCCGTACGAGACCAGGATGGGGCGGCGACCGCCGCCCCATCCGGGCCTCCCCCGTCCCGTGCCCGCCAGCCCAACCGATGGATGGCGTGGGGCTTCCTGGCACCCGTGACGATCTACCTGGCGGCCTTCTACGCCTACCCGCTCTACCGCAACGTCGAGTTGAGCCTGCGCGAGTACACAGTCCGCTCGTTCGTGCAGGGCGGGGCGCCCTTCGCCGGCCTCGACAACTACCGGACGGTCCTGACCGACCCGGCCTTCGGGCCGACGCTGACCCACACTGTGGTCTTCACGGCGGCCTCGCTCGCCTTCCAGTTCACCATCGGCATGGCCCTGGCCCTCTTCTTCCACCAGCACTTCCCGCTGTCGCGCACGCTGCGGGCACTGATCCTCGTACCGTGGCTGCTGCCACTGATCGTCTCGGCGTCGACCTGGTCGTGGCTGCTCAACAGCGACTCGGGGCTGGTCAACGCGGCGCTCGGCGTCGTCGGGATCGACCCGGTCAACTGGCTCACCTCGCCGGGCTGGTCACTCGCCTCGGTGATCATCGCGAACGTCTGGATCGGCATCCCGTTCAACCTGGTGGTGCTCTACAGCGGCCTGCAGGCGATCCCGACCGAGATGTACGAGGCGTCCGCGCTCGACGGCGCGACGGGGTGGCAGCGGTTCTGGGGGATCACCTTCCCGCTGCTGCGTCCCGTCTCCCTGATCACGCTGCTGCTGGGGCTGATCTACACGCTCAAGGTCTTCGACATCATCTGGATCATGACGAAGGGCGGTCCGACCGGCTCCTCGGCAACGCTGGCCACCTGGTCGTACCGGCTCGGCTTCGGCAACCTGCTGCCCGATTTCGGCCCGGGCGCGGCCATCGGGAACCTGCTCATCGTGCTGGCTCTGATCGCCGGCCTGGTCTACATCCGGATCGAGCGGAGGCAGCAGCTGCGATGACCACCTCGACACCTCGGGCCTGGTGGAAGACCGGCGTCGGCCTGGTGCTGACCGGGCTGATGCTCTTCCCCGTCTACTGGATGATCAATGTGTCCTTCACCCGGGACCAGGACATGCGGGCCAGCCCTCCGCACCTGTTTCCCGTCAACGGCACCCTGGACGGCTACCGGGCCGTGCTCGACCAGCAACTGCCGTACCTCGGCACCAGCTTCCTGGTCGGTCTCGGCACTGTGGTGCTGACCGTGGCGCTGGCGGCCCCCGCCGGCTACGCGCTGGCGAAGCTTCGGCCACCCGGCGGCCCGGCGCTGAGTTTCCTGCTGCTGATCGCGCAGATGATCCCGGGGATCATCATGGCGATGGGTTTCTACGCCATCTACCTCACCCTCGGCGTCCTCAACACGCTGCCCGGCCTGATCCTGGCCGACACGACGCTCGCGGTGCCGTTCGCTGTCCTGATCTTCACGGCCTTCATGTCCGGCATCCCCGACGAGCTGCTCCAAGCCGCCGTGGTCGACGGCGCCGGTCGGCTGCGGACCTTCTGGTCGGTCGTGCTGCCGGTCAGCCGCAACTCGATCGTCACGGTGTCGCTCTTCGCGTTCCTGTGGTCCTGGTCGGACTTCATCTTCGCCTCGACCCTGGCCGGAGGCGGCGACTACCAGCCGATCACCCTCGGCATCTACCACTACATCGGCAACAACAACCAGCAGTGGAACGCCATCATGGCCACCGCCGTCGTCGCCTCGATCCCCGCCGCCGTACTGCTGATCCTGGCCCAGCGGTACGTCTCGATGGGCGTGACCGCCGGCGCCGTCAAGGACTGACCAACCGCCGCGGTCCAGGACCGACCACCCGCACCACAGAAAGGCACCCGCCACCCATGACCGTCGCCCCGTCCGGTCCGGAGTTCGGAATCCAGGACATCCCGTTCAGCTACCGCGGATCCTGGTTCAACATCTCCCCGGTGGTAGCCGAGAAGACGTACGCCGACGACCTGCACCTGGTCTCCCACCAGACCGGGATGCACCCCGTACTGCGACTCACCCCCACTGTCGCCGGCACCACTGTCGTCGCCACGCCCGCGCTGCTGACCTGGCGCAACGGGGCCGACCGGATCGAGGCCGTCTACGACGGGCCGGACACCCTGCGGATCCGGGGCCACCGGCTCGGCCTGCGGGTGGCCGCCGCCGCGCACACCCTCACCCCCTTCAGCGGCACCTACCTGTACACCGACCCGGTCGACGGATCACATGTGTTCACCTCGTACGAGACCGGTCGCCGCTACCGGGTCACGGTGCTCTCCGGCGCTCCGCTGCGGACCCGGGGCACGCAGGCGCTCGGCACCGCCGACCGCTCCCTTGACCTCTCCGGCGACCAGCCCTGGGAGATCGCGATCGAGGAGTACGCCACCGCCCGCCGCCCGTACGCCGCCGGATCCGTCACCTTCGAGCAGTTGCGCCGCGACCGGTTCGCGGAGTTCACCGCGTTCGTCGACGCGATCGCGCCCTGGCGCGGCCCGGAGACCCCGGCCGCCGAGTTGGCCGCGTACGTCCTGTGGTCGGCCACTGTCGCCCCGGCGGGCTTCGTCACCCGGCCGGCCGTCCTGATGTCCAAGCACTGGATGGACAAGGTGTGGAGCTGGGACCACTGCTTCAACGCGATCGCCCTGGCGGCCGGCGAGCCGGAGCTGGCCTGGCACCAGTTCCAGCTGCCCTTCGACCACCAGGACGAGGCCGGCGCGCTCCCCGACTCGGTCACCCACTCCGAGGTCCTGCACAACTACGTCAAGCCTCCCATCCACGGCTGGGCCCTCCGTCACCTGCGCCGACGCCTCCCCCAGCCGCCGGACCGGGCGGCGCTGGCGCAGACGTACGACCGGCTCGCCCGCTGGACCGGGTTCTGGCTCGACGCGCGGCGGGCCCCCGGCCACGACCTGCCGCACTACCAGCACGGCAACGACAGTGGCTGGGACAACGCCACCACCTTCGACGACAACCGGGTGCTCGAGACGGCTGACCTCGCCGCGTTCCTGGTCTCGCAGCTTCGCTGCCTCGCCGACCTCGCCACCGAGCTGGGTGAGCCCGGCACCCGCTGGTCCGGTCGACTGCTGTACCCGGTGGCGCTCGCCCTCGCCGTGGGCGGCGGCGCCTGGATCGTCGAGCATCCCGGTCCGCGTGGGTACGACCTGAA
>NZ_JBEYSL010000368.1:0-6967 GCF_040642735.1 Micromonospora sp. NPDC047753
GCCACCCGCCCTGGATGCGGCTGCGGGAGGCCCGGTAGCCGTCCCACGCGTCCATGCTCGCCGCCCCGTTCGCGTCGAGCTGCTGGGCGAAGAAGACCTGCTGGCCGAGGATGTCCCAGGTGCTGTAGCGCTGGGCCAGCCCGTCGAGCAGCCACGCCTCCTGGGTGGCGCCGGTCAGCGACCGGGAGGCCAGGTCGGCGTCGGCGCAGACCTTCCAGCCGTCGCCACAGGCCTGGTCGTCGCGGAACTGCCGGGTGTCGAGCATGTGGAAGGTGGCGAGCTGCCCCCACCGGACCCGCCGGTACAGCGGGATGCTGTTGCCGTTGGCGGCGGACGCCGGCCGCAGCGGCATGTTCTCGTAGTAGGCCCGGTACGCGGCGGTGCGCCGGGCGGTCCACTGGGCTGCGGTCAGCGTGGGGCTGCTGTCGTTGCGGACCATGTTGGCGTAGTTGTTCTCCACCTCGTGGTCGTCTGGCACCACCAGCCAGGGTGCCGCCGCGTGGGCCGCCTGCAGGTCCGGGTCGGACTTGTACAGCGCGTAGCGGCGGCGGTAGTCGGCCAGCGACACGATTTCGGCGCCGACGTGTTGCCGCACCGTGGAGCTGCCGACGCCGCCCTCGTAGATGTAGTCGCCGAGGTGCAGGATCAGACCGGGGTTGTCCTCGGCCATCCGCCGGTACGCGGTGTAGTAACCGGCCTCGTAGTGGGCGCAGGAGGCGAAGGCCATGACCAGATCGCGGCCGAAGGAGCTGGGCGCCGGGGCGGTCCGGGTCCGCCCGACCGGCGAGATCTGCCCCTGGGCCCGAAACCGGTAGTAGTAGTCGGAGTCAGCGGCGAGCCCGCCCGCGATGGCATGCACGGAGTGCGCGTCGGCGTACCGGGCAACCACCGAGCCGGAGGCGACCAGGGAGGTGAACCGGTCGGTGCTGGACACCTGCCACTCCACCGTCACGTCGGCGTTGGCCATGCCTCCCTGCCCGTCGGCGTTGAGCGGGGAGGGTGCCAGCCGGGTCCAGAGGACCACGCTGTCCGGTGCCGGGTCACCGGACGCCACACCGAGTTTGAAGGGGTACGGCACCGCTGCGCGGGCACCCTGGAGAGGTGTCACAGCGACTCCCGCGGTCACCAGTCCACCGAGGACGAAAATACGACGGCTCAGCCTTGTCATGGTCAACAGCCTCGGGAACGTCGATGAACGGCGATGGCTGCGCGGCGGAATCCCACATGACGGGCTGCTGTCCGCGCCAAGGCCTTCAGGTGTCCGGACCGCCGGGGCCGCGGACCGGACCGTCAGGTGAGCGGGGACGGCGACTCCGCGCCGGGGATGACAAGCGTCGGCGTGCCGGACCCGTCCGCCGGAACGCTCCAGACGTCGGGCTGGCCGTCGTCCCGGCGCAGCGTGTAGGCCAGCCTGCCGTTGTCCAGCCACGCGGCCTGGTCATCGACGCTGCGGACCTCGGCGGTCGCGGTGACCCGCATGCTCGGCAGGTCCAGGACCGACAGCCGCCAGCCCTTCGCCGGGTCGGCGTCGACCGCCTCCTTGAACGCGAGCCGGGTGCCGTCCGGTGACAGCGACGGGCATTCGACGTTCTCCTTCAGCGTCTCGACGGTACGAGCGGCGAGGTCACCCCGGACGAGGTATCTCCTGCCCCCGGTCGCCATCGTCGCGTAGAAGCGGTTGTCGTCGGCGGTGAAGGTGACGCCCCAGTAGTTGACGTCCGCGTTGCGGTAGCCCCGGCCGTCCCGGGTGATCGCGAACTCTTCGAGCGAGGCCACAGTGGCGCCGGTGCGGGTGTCGAGGATTCCGGTGCGGGTGGAGAAGCCACTGGAGGTGTACGAGTCGCCACCGACGAACGTCGTCCAGGAGACCATGCGGCCGGAGGCCGAGACCCGGGCCCGGTTCGGCAGACCCGGCACACTGACCGCCCTCGTCTGGCGCAGCGTCGCGTCGAGGACGACGACCTGGTACGACCACGCGGTCTCCGGCTTCAGGCAGACCCCGGTGCCGGCGGCCGCGTACACCCGGAGGCATTCCAGGCCGGCGATCGTGCGCGGCCCGGCGGGGTCGGTCGCGGCGACTGTGGAGACGTGCCGGTCGGTGATCGCCAGCAGGCGCGGCCCGGACGTCAAGGTGACCGCCTGCTCGGCGCCGGCGGGTGGCGGCGTCCGAGGAGCCTGCCCGGCCCTGGCGGCGTAGCCGGCCGCCACAGCGCCCAACAGCACGGCCGAGGCGACCACCACACCGAGCTTCGCTCGGGTCGACATCACGGTCATCGGGGCACCTTCCGGGTGGTGAGTCGGGACGGGGAGGCCAGCAGGAGCAGCGTGCCGACCAGGACGCCGGCGACGGCCACGGCCGCCGCGCGGATCGCGCTCTCCGGCCCCCATGCCTGCCAGGCCAGACCGAACAGCACGGAGGAGACGAGGTACGCGAGAGCCTGCCCGGTCTGCACCAACGCGATTCCGGTGGTCCGCAGACGCGCCGGCAGCACCGGACCGGCGAGCGCGATGAGGACCCCGTCGGTGGCCGCGTAGAAGGCGCCGTACAGGGTCAGCGCCACGGCGATCAGCGGCCAACCGTCGACCGGGCCGGCCAGCAGCAGGTACGTCGCGCCGAGGGCGGTGTAGCCGCCGATCACCACGGGCAGGCGACCGATCCGGTCGGCGAGTACGCCGAACGGAGCGGCGAGCAGCAGGTACGCCAGGCTGGTTCCCACCGCGAGCAGCGGAAACCAGCGCAGGCCGAGGTCCATTCGGCGTTGCAGCAGCAGGTACACGAAGCCGTCGCCGATGGTGGCCAGCCCGAGCATCGCGGCGGCCAGCACCAGCCGCCGGGCCGGTCCTGCGCGCAGCAGCCCGAACGCCTCGCGGACGGAGACCTTCGCCTCGTTGGTCTCGTCCGCCGCCCCGCCGTCCACCCCCTCGCCGGGCGGCTGCTCCCTGACGAAGAGCACGAGCACCACCACGGCGAGGGCTGCGATGCAGAAGCTGGTGACGAACACCGCGTCGTACGACTGCCCGACGACCAGCAGGACCGCGAACGCGGCGAGTGGCCCGAGGAACGCGCCGACGCTGTCCATCGCCCGGTGCACCCCGAACGCCCGACCCAGCGCCTCCGGTGGCGTGGAGAGCGTGATCAACGCGTCACGCGGCGCGCTTCGCACCCCCTTGCCGATCCGGTCGACGGCGATGACGGCGCCGATCGCCGGGATCGACCGACCGGCGAGCAGCAGGCCGAGCTTCGCGACCGCCGAGAGCGCGTACCCGATGCCGGCGATCAGCTTGCGCCGCCGGAACCGGTCGGCGGCGAAACCACCGACGACCCGCAGCAGCGCGGTGGCGCCGGTGTGGACGCCGTCCAGGACGCCGAAGGCCACCGGGCTGAGGTGCAGGCCCAGCACCAGATAGAGCGGCAGGACCGCGGCCACCATCTCGGCCGACACGTCGGTGATCAGACTGACCGTGCCGAGCGCGACGACATTGCCGCTGACCATCGTGAACCGACGGCGGCGAGGCCCCGATCCTGGCTCATCGGCGACCGGTCGGGAGACGGTCGACAGGTACACGCGCATCTCCTCTGATCGACGGGCAGCCATCGTCCGTACTCAGTGGAGCAGGCACAACGCACCGCGGGTGGCATCCGGGCGAGGGACTGTTGAACAGGTCCCCAACAGCGAGGTGTTCGCCTGTCGGGACGCACTGTTCATCCGCCCGTCGCCCGCCGGCTCATCGACCTTCCTACATTCCTTGCGCTCTTCCCACGAGGTAAGGAGTCCTGGATGGACATTCGATTCCCCCGTCCGTCGGTGACGCTGGGGGTGGTCA
Source organism: Micromonospora sp. NPDC047753 (assembly GCF_040642735.1). Classification (NCBI taxonomy): domain Bacteria; kingdom Bacillati; phylum Actinomycetota; class Actinomycetes; order Micromonosporales; family Micromonosporaceae; genus Micromonospora; species Micromonospora sp. NPDC047753. The sequence goes on from NZ_JBEYSL010000368.1 coordinate 3,826, forward strand.
CGGTGATCGTCGCCGCGACCGCCGCCGTCGTCGTGACCGGCGCCGGCGCGGCGTCGGCGGCGAGCGTGACCTTCACGCCCGTTGCCGACACCTACGTCCAGAGCGACACGGCGGCCACCAACTACGGCACGTCCACGCAGGTCGTGGTCGACAACTCGCCCGTGCGGCGCTCGTTCCTGCGCTTCACAGTGAACGGTGTCAGCGGCACGGTGACCGGTGCCAGGCTGCGACTGCGCACGATCAGCGGCAACAGCGGCAGCGACGCCGGTGGCACGTTCCGCCGGATGTCCAACACGACCTGGTCGGAGACCGGCACCACCTGGAACAACCAGCCGGCCATCGACGGGGCCACGCTCGGCGCGATCGGCGCGGTCAGCGGCAACACCTGGTACGAGGTCGACGTCACTGCCGCTGTCACCGGCAACGGCACGTACAGCTTCGGTGCCACCTCGACCAGCGGTGACGGCGCCTACTACGACACCCGCGAGAGCGGCGCTGACGCTCCGCAACTGGTGGTCACCACCGGCAGCACCACGCCGCCCCCGTCGGGCGACCCGGTCTTCGTCGGCGCCGGCGACATCGCCGACTCGGGCTCCGGCGACAGCGCCACAGCGACGCTGCTCGACAGCATCCCGGGAACGGTCTTCACCACCGGCGACAACGTCTACGACAGCGGGACGGCGTCGCAGTTCAACAGCTACTACGAGCCCACCTGGGGTCGGCACAAGTCCCGCACCCGCCCGTCGCCGGGCAACCACGACTACAACACGTCGGGCGCGACCGGCTACTACAACTACTTCGGTACGTCGGCCGGCCCGAGCGGTCGCGGGTACTACTCGTTCGACCTGGGCAACTGGCACGTCGTGTCGCTGAACTCGAACATCAGCATGTCGGCCGGCTCGACGCAGGAGCAGTGGCTGCGCGCGGACCTGGCCGCCAGCAGCAAGCCGTGCACTATCGCGTACTGGCACCACCCGCTGTTCACGTCCAGCTCCAACCACGCGCCGTCGACGTCGACGCGCCCGCTGTACCAGGCTCTCTACGACTACAACGCCGACGTCGTGGTCTGGGGGCACAACCACGTGTACGAGCGGTTCGCCCCGATGAACCCGGCCGGTGGCGCCGACTCCAGCCGGGGTCTGCGCAGCTTCGTCGCCGGGATGGGCGGCGCCGGCCACTACGGCTTCGGCACCATCCAACCCAACAGCGAGGCGCGTAACAGCTCGGCGTGGGGGCTACTGAAGTTCACCCTCCACTCCAACAGCTACGACTGGCAGTTCGTACCGGTAGCCGGCCAGACCTACACCGACACCGGCACCACCACCTGCCACTAACCCACCCCACCCCACCCCACCCAACCCCCCCGTCGATCTTGCACTTTCTGTCCCGACTTCTGCCGCATAAGCCGCAGATCGTCGACACCAAGTGCAAGATCGCGGAGTCGGTTGGAACGCAGATGGCCCCTGACCGCGTCGCGGTCAGGGGCCATCCGGGTTTCGTGCGGGCGTCAGCGGGCGGTGCCGGCGCGACGCTTGTTGTAGACGTCGAAGGCGACCGCGACGAGCAGAACGAGACCCTTCACCACCGACTGGGTCGACTGGTCGATGCCCATCAGCTGCATGCCGTTGCTCATCACCGCCATGATCAGACCACCGACCATCGCGCCCACGACGGTGCCCACGCCGCCGGTGACCGCCGCACCGCCGATGAAGGCAGCGGCGATCGCGTCCAGCTCGAACATGTTGCCGGCAGCGGGCTGGGCGCCGTTGGACCGCGACGAGTAGATGACGCCGGCCACCGCCGCCAGGAAGCCCATGTTGACGAACATCCAGAAGTTGACGGTGCGGACCTTCACCCCGGAGAGCGCCGCCGCCGACAGGTTGCCGCCGATCGCGTAGACCTGCCGACCGAAGACGGTACGCCGGGTGAGCAGGCCGTAGACCAGCACCAGGACCGCCAGGATGATCAGCACGATCGGCAGCCCTCGGGCGTGCGCCAACTGCCAGGCGAAGTACATGAGGACCGCGCCGACCAGCACGACCCGGGCGACGAAGAGCGGGAACGACTCGACGGGCTGCTGGTAGCGGATACGCGCCACGCGGGTGCGGAAGCCGCTGACCGCGTAGCCGGCCACGGCGATGGCGCCGATCAGCAACGTGAAGGCGTCGAAGCCCTGCCCACCGAGCAGGCCGTTGAGGAAGCCCGCCGCGACCTGCTGGTACTCGGACGGGAACGGCGACAGCGAGATGTTGTCGAGCACCCGCAGGGTCAGACCCCGGAACAGCAGCATGCCGGCCAGGGTCACGATGAAGGCCGGAATGCCGGCGTACGCCACCCAGAAGCCGTGCCACGCGCCGACCGCGACGCCGACGACCAGCGCGGCCACGACGCCGATCCACCAGGGGTGACCCTGCTGGATCACCAGGACGGCGGAGACCGCTCCGGTGAGCGCGACGACCGACCCGACCGACAGGTCGATGTGCCCACCGATGATCAGGATGACCATTCCGATGGCGAGGACCAGGATGTACGAGTACTGGAGGACGATGTTGGTGATGTTGCCGGGGCTCAGCAACACCCCGTCGGTCAGGACCGCGAAGAGCGCGACGATGACGACCAGGGCGACGTAGATCCCGCTCTGCCGCAGGTTGTTCAACACCAGCGCCCGCAGGTCGCTCGTCCCGCTGTGCAGGGCGGCGCCGGGCGTGCTGTCCGGGGGCGTGGGGCGCTCCGTCGAAGGGGTCTTGATGCTGGTCATCCGACGAGCTCCTTGTCCTTGGTCATCAGCTCCATGAGGCTCTCCTGAGTCGCCTCGGCCACCGGCATCTCGCCGGTGATCCGGCCGGCGGCGAGGGTGTAGATGCGGTCGCACATTCCGAGCAGCTCCGGCAGCTCGGAGGAGATGACGATCACTGCCTTACCGGCGGCCACCAGCCGGTTGATGATCGTGTAGATCTCGTACTTGGCGCCGACGTCGATCCCGCGGGTGGGCTCGTCGAGGATCAGCACGTCCGGGTCGGTGAACAGCCACTTCGACAGCACGACCTTCTGCTGGTTGCCGCCGGAGAGCTTGCCGACCACCGCCATGACGCTCGGCGTGCGGATGTTCATCTCCTTGCGGCTCGTCTCGGCAACCTTGATC
>NZ_JBEYSL010000369.1:0-6960 GCF_040642735.1 Micromonospora sp. NPDC047753
GGTGAACCGCCCACCACAACTCCATGATCGACCGGGGAAGGGGGGCGGCTCAGCGCGTTGGGTCTGCTTTTGCCTGGTCGGCGTCGGAGGTCTCACCGACGCGGACGGCCGTCCGAGGTCAGGCTTGCCTGCGCGGACCCTCGTGCTCGTCACCCGGCTGGTCGCCGGTGCCCCCGACCGGTTGGTCGGACCGGGTCGGCTCGTCCCCCTCGGACGAGGCCGGGCGGGCGAGGTTCCCGACGGTCGGCTCGTCGTCTCCGTTGTCGGGTCGGCCGGGGATGGGTTCGGTCGACGGCTCCGACGGCGGATGTGCCAGCCAGGCCGGGTGGATCACGTCGGCGCTCGGCACGTCCTGCGCCCGCACCTCGGTCGCCGGCGTCTCCAACGTCGGGTCCGAGATGAGCGTCGGGTTCGAGATGAGCGTCGGGTCGGAGGAGGGAGCGTCCCAGGTGGACCGTTCGGCTTCCCAGACCGGCAGGGCCGCGCCGGACGTCGACGTGGCGGCACCGGAGACGGGTGCGCCGGAGACGGGTCCGCCTGAGACGGACGTGCCGGAGACGGGCGCTACCGCCTCGGCGGCGCCGGCCTCGGCAACCGGTTCCGGCTGGTTCGGTCGACTCGAGCGCAGCGCGCCGACCAGACCGAAGACCCCGATCAGGATGAGTGCGCCGGCCAGGAACCAGCCGACCGGCGGCAGTGCGAGCCCGAGCAGTTGGGCGAGCAGCCACCAGGCCGACAGCGCCAGGAACACGAGCCCGAAGGCGAACGACACCAGATCCGTGCGGTGAGCCTTCACCGGGTCACCTCCAGGTTGCCGGCATTGACATGGATGTAGAGGCGCAGGGTCCCGCCGCCGGGCCCGTCCGCGCCGACGTCGGTGGATTCCCGCAGGCGGCCGTCCAGCCCGCCGGAGCGGTTGCCGAAGATGGTGGCATCGCCCGCGTTGACGTCGGCCACCGTGGTGACGTCCACGTTCGGCGGCACGACCACCGTCGCCTGGCCGAAGTTGACGGCCACCGTCACCTGGCTGTCCCGTTTCGCGAAGTTGATCCCGCGTAGGTCGAGCACGGCGTCACCGAAGCTGTTCTCGTACCGGTCCGCCAGGTCGCGGTAGTCGGTGGGCGCCCAGGTCACCGCGCCGTCGACCCCCCGGATCCGGTCGTAGGACTCGGCGACGGTCGCCGTGCCCAGCGCCGCCGCGGTCACCAGACCGAGTGCGATGAGCCAGCGCGCCCGTCCGAACCACGTGCCGACCAGCAGGCCCAGCGCGATCGTGGCCAGCGCGGCCGCGAAGTACGCCGAGGCGCTGACGGCGAAGACGTCCAGCAGGTCGAGCAGGGCGACCAGACCGAGTACCAGGAAGATCAGCGAGAAGGTCACCGCACCGAGCGGCGATCGCTCCTTGGGGCCCTTCGGCGGCTTCGGTGGCTTGGGCGGACGAGGCGCGGGCGGGGTCGGCGAAGCGTACGGGCCGTGCGGCGCGAACGGAGGGCGGTAACCGGAGGGCGGCGGGGCGGTCGGATAGCCGGACGGGGCAGCGGGTGTGCTGCTCACCGGCGCCGACGGCCAGCCGGCGCTGGGCATGGCGGTACTCGGCCAGCCGGGCTGGGCAGCCGTCGTGCCGGCCGGTTGCCCGGACGTCGGGCCGACCCCGGACACCGGCTGTGTCGCGCTGGTCGGCGGCGGCGCGTCGTACGGCGGAGCGGTGGCTGTGGCTGCCGCCCCCGTCGTCGCGGTGGCGTACCCCGGACCGGTGCTGAACATCGGCGGCGTCGCCGCCGGGCCGGTCGACGGCGCCGGGCCATACGACGGTGCGGGCCAGGTCACCGGTGGGACGACCGGACCGGCCGGGTTGCCGGACGGTGCGGCGGGCGGCGGAGCACCGGGGGTGCCGGACCGTGGGTTGCGGCCGTCCCGGTTGAGCAGGAGCGCGCCGGCGACCAGGATGGCCGCGCCGAGCAGCACCGCGCGGAAGGCGTCGGTGACGATGTACGCGAAGCTGGCCGCGACAAGGATGCCCAGGACGATCACTGTCACCGGGGACATGCTGGAGCGACCACGACCGAGCATGGACTCGACGGGGGACGCGGTGTCGCCCTCGTTCGGGATGATCAGCCAGGCGGCGACGTACACCAGGATGCCGATGCCGCCGAAGAACCCGAGCACCGCGAGCAGCACCCGCCAGAGCACCGGGTCGGTGTTGGTGGCGCGCCCGATCGCCGCGCAGACGCCGGCCAGGTACCGCCCCTCGCGCGGGCGGACCAGCCCGTACCGTGAGGTGAAGCCGGTGCCGCCCAACGGCGGTGGCGGTGCGGACGGACCGGGACCACCCGGCCCTGGCGGCGTGCCGCCCGGGCCGTAGCCGGTGCCCGCCGCGAACCCCGGGCCTGGGCCGTGGCCCGCCGTGGGCGGCGCGTAGCCGTCGGCCGGCTCGCCGGGCACGGGGCCGGCGGTCGCGTCGGTGCCAGCGTGCGGACCGAACGTGATGGGCTCGGTCCATTCGGCGGGCGTGGTGGTGGGCGGGGGCGGTGCTGAACCGCCCGGCTGTGCCGACCCCGGTCGGGGTGGCGGGGCAGCTTCCTCGGTCATGCTTCGATCCTGCTGCCCGGTCCACCCGAACGACCTCAGGACCCGACCCTGACCCCACCCTGAGATCCGGCGGCCGGAATGTCGGGGGCGTCCCCGTGGTCGCGGACGCCGCAGCGTGTGACGATCGAGTCACCGACCTCGACCTGTCCGCCACCGTGACCAGGGAGCCTCCGATCAGCACCGTGACCTCGCCCCCGCGCCTGTATCGCGCCCCGGAGCACCGGATGGCCGCCGGCGTCGCCGCCGGTATCGCCGACCATCTCGGCATCTCGGTGCTGCGGGTGCGCGTCGCGTTCATGGTCCTGCTCGGGCTGAGCGGGCTCGGCCTGCTGCTCTACGCGGCCTTCTGGGCGGTGGTGCCGCTGCGTCCCGGTGACACCGCGGTGCCGCCCCGGCGGGACGTCGCCCAACTCCTGCCGTTCGTGGGGATCGGGCTCGGTGTCCTGTTGATCCAGGTGATGGTCTTCGACTCGGTCGGCGCGGCGGGCACCGCCGGTTGGTTGGTGGCCATCATCGCGGTCGGCGCCGGGGTCATCTGGCACCAGTCCGCGCCCGAGCGGCGGCGGCAGTGGGGCGACGCGATGCCGGTGCCCTGGCTCGGCGCGGTCGTCGAGGAGAGCGACCGGCGGGCCTTCGTGCTGCGGTTCATCGGCGGGGGAGTGCTGGTCGCGGTCGGCATCATCGGCGTCGCGGCCGTCTACTCTCCGGCACAGAACTTCGACGCGGTGATCAATGGCGTCATCTTCGCGTTGGTCGGGTTGGCGGGCGTTGGCGTGGTCGCCGCGCCGGTGCTCTGGCGGACGTACAGCCAGCTCCGCTCGGAGCGCGAGGGGCGCATCCGCGAGCAGGAGCGGGCCGAGTTGGCCGCGATGGTGCACGACCAGGTGCTGCACACGTTGGCCCTGATCCAGCGCAACGCAGGCGACGTCAAAACGGTGCAGCGGCTGGCCCGAGGGCAGGAGCGTTCGCTGCGCAACTGGCTCTACAAGCCGACCGCTTCGCCGAGCGAGCGCTTCGCCGCCGCCCTGGAGCAGGCCGCGGCGGAGGTGGAGGACACCTTCGCGATCAGCGTGGAGACGGTGGTGGTGGGGGACCGGGAGACCGACGAGAAGGTCGGGGCGCTGGTCGCGGCTGCGCGGGAGGCGTTGGTGAACGCCGCCCGGCACGCCGGTGTGCAGACCGTGTCGCTCTACGCGGAGGTGGAGCCGGATCAGGTAAGCGTCTTCGTCCGGGACCGTGGCAAGGGCTTCGACCCCGATACGGTGGAGGACCACCGGCACGGCGTCAGCGGCTCGATCATCGGGCGAATGAAGCGGCACGGCGGACGGGCCGAGATCCGGTCCGGCCCGGGGGAGGGGACCGAGGTCCGGTTGATCCTGCCGATCTCCCGGGACTCGTCCGCAGCGGAGAGGAACAGATGACCATGGCCGAGCAGTCGACCGAGCACCTCGACCCGGCGGATGCCCGCCCCGAGCGGCTGCGGGTGTTCCTGGTGGACGACCACGCCATGTTCCGTGCCGGGGTGCGCGCGGAGTTGGGCGCTCACGTCGAGGTGGTGGGCGAGGCGAGCACTGTGGCCGAGGCCGTCACCCGGATCGCCGCCGTCGGCCCGGACGTGGTGCTGCTCGACGTGCACATGCCCGACGGCGGCGGTCGCGCGGTGCTGGAGGCGATGCGGCGTACGCACCCGCAGGTCAAGTTCCTCGCGTTGAGCGTCTCCGACGCGGCGGAGGACGTGATCGGGCTGATCCGTGCCGGTGCCCGCGGGTACGTCACCAAGACCATCTCCCCGGACGAGCTGGCTGCCGCGATCCGGCGCGTGGCCGACGGGGACGCGGTGTTCAGCCCACGGCTGGCCGGGTTCGTGTTGGACGCCTTCGCGGCCCGCCCGGACGCGCCGGTGGCCGACCCGGAGCTGGACCAGCTCACCAACCGTGAGCGGGAGGTGCTGCGGCTGCTGGCCCGGGGGTACGCGTACAAGGAGATCGCCAAGGAGCTGTTCATCTCCATCAAGACCGTGGAGACGCACGTGTCGAACGTGTTGCGCAAGCTTCAGATGTCCAATCGCTACGAGCTCTCCCGCTGGGCGGCGGACCGCCGGCTCGTGTGACGGCGCGTCGACACCGGCGAGGATCAGAGAAACCGCCGGAGCGCCCTCGTACGCCCAGCCGGTGATGGTGTCCGGGTAGCCGTAGGGGCCCTCATCCGGACGGGTCGAAACATGAGTGGTGACGCACGTCCCATCGGGCTGGGTGGCTTCGCGGCGCGCGCACCGGCTGAGGCCGGGTTGCCGGGCGGGCGCAACGTATTTCCTGCTCAGTGCCGCCTGCCTCGACCGTTTTATGATCATTTTTCAAGTATCGGCAACGTGGCGGGCAACTAACGGCTTGATAACGGCACCTTCACGGAAGAGGCCAGTGGGTGTCACAGTGGCAGCACCTCACCATCGGTGTGTGGCACTCCGTACGCCCCACGACCACGATTTCGCCGATCTCGGCGGCCCGTGGCTGTGTCGATTGCGTCGTGTCACGCCTCGTTGGTGGGGGAGCCCGGCGGATCGGAACATCAGGGGTGTCCCCAACTTCCCTGTGGTCCCGGCGACCCGCGCCCCGGGGTGGTCGGGCGGTGTCACCCCCAAAACGTGCGTGAAACCCACGACGGAACCTGGTTAGAAAGAGGAGGCCCCTCGGAATGAGAGTCTCGAAGCGGGCGACGAGCGCCATCGCGCTCAGCGCGGCTGCCGCGCTTGTCGCGAGCGGTTGCTCGAGCGGCGGCAGCGACGACACTGCCGCCAGCGCGGATGGCTCGATCGTTGTTCACGGCGTCCAGCCGGAGAACCCGCTGGTCCCGTCGAACACCACGGAGACCGGCGGCGGCAAGATCATCGACTGGATGTGGACCGGCCTGGTCGAGTACCCGAACGACGGTGGGGCCCCGCGGAACGCGCTGGCGGAGTCCATCAACACCACGGACTCCAAGGTCTTCACGATCAAGATCAAGGCCGGTACCAAGTTCCACGACGGTACCGAGGTCAAGGCGAAGAACTTCGTCGACGCCTGGAACTGGGCCGCCTACTCGCCGAACGGCGCGCAGAACGGCACCTTCTTCGCGGACATCGCGGGCTTCGAGCAGACCTACACGACGGACCCGGATGGCGCGGACGGCCCGAAGAAGGCCCCGACCCCGACGGCCGACAAGCTGTCTGGCCTGAAGGTCATCGACGACCAGACCTTCGAGGTCACCCTGGCGGCGCCGACCGCGGTCTTCCCGACCAAGCTCGGCTACAGCGCCTTCATGCCGCTGCCGGACGTGTTCTTCACCATGAAGCCGGAAGAGTTCGGCAAGACGAAGCCGATCGGCAACGGCCCGGTGAAGTTCGTGTCCTGGGAGGACAACTCCCTCATCAAGCTGACGCGCTTCGACGACTACAACCTTCGCGACAAGATGAAGGTCAAGGACGTCGACGTCAAGCTGTACCAGGACGACAACGCGGCCTACGCCGATCTGCTGGCCAACAACCTCGACTTCATGGAGGTTGTCCCCACCTCGGCGCTCGCCGGTGACAAGTGGAAGACCGACCTCGGTGAGCGGGGCCGCTCGACCGTCACGCCGTCGACCGCGTTCATCGCGTTCCCGATCTACGACAAGCGCTTCGCGAACCCGAAGCTGCGTCGTGCGGTGTCCCTCGCCGTCAACCGGCAGGAGATCTCCGACAAGATCTTCTTCGGCACCCGCAAGCCGGCCGACAGCTGGGCGAACCCGCTGACCCCGGGCGCCAAGCCGGGTAACTGCACCGCCTGCAAGTTCGACCCGGAGACGGCCAAGACGCTGCTCGCCGAGGCCGGTGGCTTCACCGGTGAGATGGTCTTCTACTACAACGCGGACTCCGCCCACAAGGACTGGATGGACGCCGTCGCGCAGCAGGTCAAGACCAACCTCAACATCAACGCTCGGGCCGAGGGCGTGCCGACCTTCGCGGTGTTCCGTCAGAACATCAACGCCCACAAGATGAGCGGCCCGTACCGTGCCGCGTGGCAGCAGGACTACCCGGACGTCGAGAACTGGGTGAACCCGCTGTTCATCACCAACGGCTCCTCGAACGACGGCCTCTACAGCAACCCCGAGGTCGACGCCCTTGCCAAGCAGGCCAGCGGCGCTCCGAGCCTGGAGGCCTCGCACGAGGCGTTCGCCAAGGCGGTCGAGAAGGTCGACCAGGACGTTCCGAGCATCCCGGTCTACTTCTACGGTCAGCAGTCCGGCCACTCGGAGAAGATCACCGGCGGCGGAGGTCCCCATGCCGGGTCCGGCTTCCACCCAGGACCGGGTGCCCAACCCTGCGGCGGGGTAGGCCAATTCGGCGGAGCGTTGAAG
>NZ_JBEYSL010000370.1:0-6959 GCF_040642735.1 Micromonospora sp. NPDC047753
GGTGCGGGTAGTCGCCGATCCGCTTGGCGGCACCCGGGATCTCACTGACGAACCCTCGACCGGGCCGCCGGTCACCGGCCGACGGATCACCGGCGCGGGTGGCGCGGGCACCGGGCCGAGCGCTCCACCGATCTCGAACGCCCAGAGGAAGTCACCGCGCGGGGCGGAGTTCCCGTACGGGATGCTGGTCCCACCGGCGTAGACCGCGAGGTACTCCTTGTCGCCGACCCGGTACATGATCGGACTGGAACTGATCGCCGCGCCGGTCTGAAAGCGCCACACCTCTCGACCGCTGCGCGCGTCCAACGCCAGCAGGTTGCCGTCCGGCTGGCCGATGAACAACAGGTCACTCGCCGTGCTGAGCACGCCGTTGCCATGGGCCAGCGAGTACGGCATCCGGTGCTTCCACTTCACGGTGTTCGTGCTCACGTCGACGGCCACGACGCCGCCGGTCTGGTACTCCCCCGGGGGCCGCAGTCCGTTGCTGCTCTCGGTCAGCGAGTGCGCGGCAGCCACGTACCCGTAGCCGGTGTAGACCAAACCGGTGCGGTGGCTGAACGACAGGTGCGACCAGTCGGCGCCGCCGCCGTGCCCGGGGATCGACAGGATCGGCGTCTCCCAGTGCGGGTCGTAGAGCGCGCCCTGGACGTAGTTGGGCACTGCCCGGTTGGGGTCGCCCGGGACGGAGGTGCCCAGCGGCTGGTCCACGATCCGTTGCTCGGTCCAGCCGCCCTGTCGCGGGAAGGGCTGGGTCGGCCAGGTCTTCTGGCGCGGCTCCTGGGGCACCGGCCGCTCGATGATGCCCAGCGGCGCGGTCCCGTTGACCCGGTCGAGGATGAAGAACATGCCGGACTTGCTTCCGTAGACGACGACCTTGTGCTCGCGCCCCCGGATACGGACGTCGGCGAGCACCGGGGACATCACGTTGTCCATGTCCCAGATGTCGTGGTGGACCGACTGGAAGTGCCACCGGTACGCGCCGGTACGGAGGTCGAGCGCGACGATGGAGTTGGCAAAGAGGTTCATGCCCCCGCGTTGGGAGCCGTCCTGGGATGAGTTGTTGCCCCGGGCGTTGCCGAACGTCCAGTAGCTGAGGCCCAGCTCCGGGTCGACGGCCGGGTGGATCCAGGGGGTGGCCCCGCCCTCCGCCCAGGAGTCGCCCTCCCAGGTGTCGTTGCCGAACTCGCCCGGCCCAGGAGTGCCCCAGAAGTGCCAGCGGACGTCGCCGTTGCGGGCGTCGAGGGCGAGGGCTGCGCCGCGCGGGCCGTCGTTGGTGCCGCAGAAGAGCAGACCGTCGTGGTAGACGACGGCGACCTTCTCGATGTTGCCGTAACCGTTGATCTGACGTTCCCAGGCGACCTGGCCGGTCTGCTGGTCCAGGGCGACCACGTAGTTCTCGTTGGACTTGGTGAAGACGTACCCGCCACCGACGGCGACGCCGCGCCGGGTCACCGCGCCCCGGGTCTGGTCGTAGCGCCACCTGGTCTGCCCGGTGACCCCGTCCACCGCGATCAGGTTGCCGGGCGCCGACTCGATGTAGAGCACCCCGTCGACGGCGACGGCCGTGCTCTGGCTGTTGCCGCTGGCGAGGCCGCCCTCGATCCGGTTGACCCAGGCGCCCCGTAACCGGCGGACGTTGCCCTTGTTGATGCTGCGCAGCGATGTGTAGTTCTGGTTGCCGAGGTTGCCCCCGACCTTGGGAAAGTCCTTGTCGCCGGGGGTGTCGAAGCGGGCGAGGTCGGCGGCCGCTGGCCACCGGCCGCCGCCGGATCCCCCGCCGGCCGTGGCCGCGGCCGGCGCAGCGGTCGATCCGACCCCGGCCGCCACCACCGTGAGGCCCGCTCCCCTGAGTACGTTTCTCCGATCGATCTGGGTCATCCGGTCACCTTTTCCTCGGCCGCGTCTCGACGCCGACCGTTGCTATTCGAAGATTCCCTGGTAGATGTCCTTGATGTTCCAGTGCCCCGGGGTCGGGACAGGTTCGTTGACCATCGGCACGTCCAGCACCGCCGGACGGCGCGCGGCGACGGCGGCACCGAGCGCCTCTCGGAAGGCATCGGCGCTGTCGACGGTGTAACCGTCCGCGCCGCAGGCGCGGCCCAACGCGGCGAAGTCCGGGCTGTAGGGCAGACCGTCCGGCCCGACGAAGTCGCATCCGTAGCTGCGGCCGAAGCTCGCTGCCTGCAGGTCGGAGATGGTGCCGTGGGAACGGTTGTTCATCACCACGAAGATCACTGGGGCGCCCTGCTCGACGGCCATCGGGATGGCTGGCAACTGCGCTCCCATCCCGCCGTCACCGATCAGGGCCACCACGGTGCTGTCCGGTCGGGCGATCTGGACCCCGACGGCGGCGGCCGGTCCGAAGCCCATCGTCGAGGCGCCGCCGGGCGTGATGAAGCGCCCCTGCTCCGGCAGTTCGTAGCACTGCGCCACCCCGTTCTTGTTCCACCCGACGTCGGTGACGAGGTACGCGTCCGGCGGGAGGACCGTGCGGAGGTCGGCGAGGATACGTTCGGGTCGCAGCGGGAAGTTCGCGCTGGTCCCTCGCTGCTGGCTGTCCCGGAACAGGGTCTGCCGGGTGGTCGTGATGGTCTCCCGCAGCCCTGCCCGGGTCCGTGGGGTGGGTTGCCGCTGGCGAACAGCGGCCTCGATCGCCGGCACGGCGTGCGCCACGTCCGCGACCGCACCGATGGTGACCGGGTAGTTGCGGCCGATCTCCGCCGGATCCAGATCGATCTGGACAAGTTGACTGGGTGGGAACTGCCAGGTGTAACGGCGGTCCCAGGAACTGGCGTCGGTCTCGGCGAAGCGGGTGGCCAGCGCCAGGACGACATCAGCCTCGCGGGTGTAGGAGTTGGTCATCTCCAGGCCCCAGAAGCCCGGCATGCCGAGCAGGAGTGGGTGGCTGTCCGGGAGGGTTCCCTTGGCCATCAGCGAATGCACGACCGGGATGTCGAGATGCTCGACAAGGGACCGCAGTGCGTCCGCCGCGACCCCGCGCCGCAGGCCGCCGCCGACGTACACCAGTGGCTTCTCGGCAGCCAGCAGGAGGTCGGCGATGCGCTCGACGACCTCGGTCGGCAGGCTTGGTCGTTCCTGGGCCGCGAGCGGGTATGCGGTGGCGCTGGTCGGCGGGACCGGACGCGAGAAGTGGTCCATCGGCACGCTCAACAGCACAGCGCCGGGGCGCCCGGAGGTGGCGGTCCAGAAGGCGCGCTCCATGTAGCGCGGCAGGTCCTCCACGCGGTGCACCTGCCACGCCCGCTTGACGAAGGGCCGGTAGATCGCCGTCTGGTCGGCGTCGTTGTGGAGGTTGACCTCCTGGTGCGGGTGTCGACCGTGATAGTAGGAGGGAACGTCGCCGCTGATCGCCACCAGAGGCACCGAGTCCAGCGCCGCGGTCAGCACGCCGGTCACCGCGTTGGTCATCCCGGGGCCGACGTGCATCAGCAGGACGCCCGGCCTGCCGGTCGCCCGGGCGTAACCGTCGGCGGCGTGGGCCGCGGCCTGCTCGTGACGGGCGATGACGAATGTGATGCCGCTGCCGGCCATGGCGTCCAGGAGCGCGATGTTGGTGTGCCCGCAGGTGCCGAAGACATACTCGACGCCGTACGACTCGAGCTGCGCCACCAGCGCCTCGGCAGCCGTGACCGTCTCGCTGGCCACGCTGGTACGGCTGGTCTCGTCGACGCTCATCGCGTTCCTTCCTCGTCACCGAACAGGGAGATGTCCCGGAGCAGTAGTGTCTTGACCACGGTGTAGTCGTCGATCATCCAGCGCGGCGACTCACGGCCGAAGCCGGAATCCTTGACCCCGCCGAACGGCACGTGGTCGAGCCGGAAGTTAGACGATCCGTTGACGACGAGGCCGCCGACCTCGAGCTCGCGCCACGCGGTCATGATCCGACGGACGTCGTGCGTGAACAGGCCCGCCTGCAGGCCGTACCGACTGTCGTTGCAGGTGGCCAGGACGTCGTCGAAATCGTCGTAGGCCAGCACGCTGACCGCCGCACCGAACACCTCGTCGCGGACCAACCGCGCATCCGACGGCGGAGCCGCGACAACAGTCGGAAACACCGTGGCGCCGCTGCGGCGACCGCCGACGGTGATGGTCGCCCCGGCCGCTGCGGCCTCCGTCGCCCAGGCGACGACACGCTCGGCCGCCTGATCGTCGACCATCGACCCCACGTCGGTCGACGGATCCAGCGGATCGCCGACCGACAGCTTCTCCACCTCCCGGGTGAAGCTGTCGAGGAACTCGTCGTAGCGATCACGGTGGACGTAGACCCGCTGCACCGACACGCAGCTCTGGCCGGAGTTGCTGTAACCGGTCGCCGCGCAGATCCGGGCCGCCGTGGCCACGTCCGCGTCCTCGCACACGATCGTCGCCGCGTTGCCACCCAACTCCAGGACCAGGCGCTTCGCACCGGCCGCACGGGCGACCGCCGCGCCGGTGGCCGCGCTGCCGGTGAAGCTGACCGCGGCCACCTCCGGGGCGGCACACAGCGCACCGCCGACGCGACCGGCGCCGTGCAGGACCTGGACCGCCTCCGGGGGCAACCCGGCGTCGAGCAGGAGCGCGACGATCGCGGTGGAGATCGCCGGGGCCTGCGGCGGCGGCTTCACGAGCGTGGTGTTGCCGGCCGCGAACGACGCCGCCAACTTGTGCGCGAGCAGGTTCGCCGGAGCGTTGAAGGGCGTGATCGCCAACGCGACGCCGACCGGTGCCCGATGGGTGAAGGCCGTGGTGCCCACACCTCGGGGCCAGCCCGCGACCGGCAGCACCTCACCTCCGATGCGCCGTGCCTCGGCGGCCGAGACGACGAACGTGTCGGCCACTCGATCGATCTCACCACGGCCGTCCTTGAGGGGCTTGCCGAGTTCGAGGGCGAGGAGTCGGGCCAGGTCGTCACGGTGGGTGAGCGCCGCGGTGGCGGCCCTCTCCAGCACCTGCGCCCGCGCGGCGGGCGACATCCTGGCGACCGCTCTGGCACCGCGCCGCGCGTACGCCAAGGCGGTGCCCACGTCGTCGTCGCCCGCCTGTCGGGCCGTGCTGACGACCCGTCGCGCCCACGGACCGACCCGATCGACCGTCTCGCCCTCGGTCAGCCACTCGCCTGCGATCAGACACCCGGCCGGGACGGCTGCCGGACTGACCCGAAGCAGGTTGTCGAGCATCGAAGCTCCTCACACTTAAACCACTATGTGGCACTTCTGGACCGCTGTATGGACTACGTGTAACGTACGGGCAGCAAAGTCTCCTGGCAATAGGCCGGTGTCAAACCCTTTCCGAGGCATGACGGCCGCATGACGACGGCACGACAGGGCCACCGGGGCCACCCACACGACCGAGGGGCAACGCATGGACGACCGACCGCTGCGCGGCGTACGGGTCCTGGATCTGACCAACGTTCTCGCGGGACCGTACTGCAGCTATCAGCTACTGCTGCTCGGGGCAGAGGTCGTCAAGATCGAAAAGCCGGGTCAGGGCGATCTGGCCCGTCGACTCGGCCCCGAGCCGGCGCTCAACCGGGCTGGAATCGGCGCGTCCTTCCTCGCCCAGAACGCCGGAAAGAAGTCGGTCGAGCTGGACCTCAAGGATCCGGCCGACCAGGCCACGTTCCACGAGATGCTGCAGGACGCAGACGTACTGCTCGAGAACTTCCGCGCCGGAGTGCTCGCCCGGATCGGCTTCGACTGGGCAACCCTGCATCGGATCAACCCGCGACTCGTCTACTGCGCCATCTCCGGCTTCGGTCAGTCCGGACCGATGAACCAGGCTCCGGCGTACGACCAGATCGTCCAGGGTCTGTCCGGAATGATGAGCATCACCGGCACGCCGGAGACGGCGCCACTGCGCGTCGGCTTTCCGGTCTCCGACTCGATCGGCGGTCTGGTCGCCGCGATGTCGATCTGCGCGGCGCTCACCGGTCGGGCCAGCACCGGCCGGGGCGTCTTCCTCGACGTCTCCATGCTGGAGGCATCGCTGTCGGCCATGGGCTGGGCGGCCTCCAACTATCTCGTCAGCGACGTCCCACCCGAACCGATGGGTGACCAGAACGCCACCGCCGCACCATCGGGAACCTTCCTCGCCGCCGACGGCCCGCTCAACATCGCCGCCAACCGGCAGACCCAGTTCGAGACGTTGTGCCGGCTGATCGACCGGACCGACCTCGTCACCGACCAGCGATTCGCCGACCGGGAGGCACGCAAGGCGCACCGCGCGGAGTTGAACCGGGAGATCAACTCCGCCCTGCAGCGATGTTCGGCCCTGGAGTGGGAGCAGTCGCTTTCGGCAGCGGGCGTGCCGGCAGCGCGCATTTTGACGGTGCCACAGGCGGTCCGGCTCGATCAACTTCGGCATCGTGGCTTCTTCACGGACCTGGAGTTCCCGGGCGACCCCAACCGCACCCTGCGGGTCAGCGGCAACGGTGTGCTCATCAACGGTCAACCGCTCCACCCGGAGGCGCCGCCGCCGCTCCTGGGCGAGCACAACGAGCAGCTCGCACCGAAGCATGCCGACACTCCCGCCCACGAGGAGACCGTGTCATGAACGACGAACGTGCCGCCCCGACGGTCCAGGACGTGTCGGACTGGTGGTCCACCGCCGTGTCCCGGATCGAACCCAATGTGATCGAGTTGCGCGGCCGGCCGATCCAGGACCTGATCGGCCACCTCGGTTTCACGGGCATGATCTGGCTGATGCTCCGGGGTGACGTACCCACCTCGGCTGAGGAGAAGCTGCTCGAGGCCGCCCTGGTGTCGTCGGTGGACCATGGTCCGCACGCTCCGTCGATAGCGGTCGCCCGGATGGCCGCCACCTGCGGCGTCGGGTTGAACAACGCGGTCGCGAGCGCGGTGAACCTACTGGGCGACGTGCACGGTGGAGCCGGCGAGCAGTGCATGGACCTGCTGGCCGAGATCACGCGCGAGGCTACGGACGAGGCCGACGCCGATCGT
>NZ_JBEYSL010000371.1:0-6945 GCF_040642735.1 Micromonospora sp. NPDC047753
CGGGTCCGGCGGCCTTGACCTGCGGCGTTGGCGGCGCTGGCCGGCGCGTGTCGAACTTGCTCTTGGTCACCGAGTCGTTGACGTTGATGGCCGGGAAGAGCAGGGTGCCGGCCCGGTGCATCTCGTAGAGCCGGTGCACACCGGTGGTGGTCTCCTCGGTCACGCCCTTGATGCCGCCGGAGATCCGGGTCCATCGCTGGCCGTCCTCGCCGAGCGAGCGGTGCAGCAGCTCAAGGATGACCGCGTACTCCTCGGAGTCGGCGGACTCGACGGGCGGGACCGCCCCGGCCCGCTCGAACTCGGTGCCCTTGTGTACGAGCAGGGTCGCGTCGCCGCCGTCGTCGAGGATCATGTTGGGGCCCTGCCCGTCCGGCCAGGCGAGCACCTGCTCGGTGCACCACCAGTACTCCGGAAGGGTCTCGCCCTTCCAGGCGTACACCGGAACCCCGGCCGGAGCCTCGGGGGTGCCGTCCGGGCCGACGACGATCGCTGCGGCGGCGTGGTCCTGGGTGGAGAAGATGTTGCAGGACGCCCAGCGCACCTGCGCGCCGAGCGCGACCAACGTCTCGATCAGGACGGCGGTCTGGATGGTCATGTGCAGGGAGCCGGTGATCCGCGCGCCGGCGAGCGGCTGCGCCTCGGCGAACTCGCGACGGATCGCCATCAGGCCGGGCATCTCGTGCTCGGCGAGCTGGATCTCTTTACGCCCGAACTCGGCGAGCGACAGATCCGCCACCTTGAAGTCGCCGTCGGCGAGCGTGCTCGGCCGGGCCTCGGACGGCGTGCCGCTGGCGGACGCCGGGAGGGTGCTGGTCATGAAAGCTCCTGTCGAACGATGTCTGCGCCGACCTTCCACCTTACGCGCGTCGGCGACGGGCATCAGGCACGGTCGGCGGACAGCGCACGGGGCGGTCGGTGATGGACGGACTTTCCCGCCCACGTCCCGCCCGCCCCGTGCATCCCCCCGGTTTGGTTCCCCCGCACGTTCTCGGACCGTCGTCGCGATAACGCTGCGTACTCATAGAGTCACACTCAGGCAGGGTGACGTCAAGCTATTCCGGGAAAGTCGGACTTGTGTCGTTGACCCGAGTCGAGGTCAGCGCAGCCCCGACGTCGCCACGAACGCCACACCGGCGCCGTCGATCCGCAGCGGCGCTTCCAACGCCGTACCGATCGCCGCCTCGCCGGAGGCCAGCGTCAACGCGCCGGCACCGTCGTCCACGGTGATCGAACCACCAGCGCAGAGCACCACCCGGGGGCCGGGCAGCGACAGTGTCACCGAGGGGACCGCCGCGTCGACCCGGACCCGGTGCAGCGCGAAGTCGTCCACCGGTACGGGCCAGCAGTCCACGCCCGGGCCGACCGGCTCCGCGGCCCGCACCGGATCGACGAGCACCTCGAAGCGCAGCACCCGCAACAACTCGTCGACGTCCACCCGCTTCGGGGTCAGGCCGCCGCGCAGCACGTTGTCGCTGGCCGCCATGATCTCCACGCCGCAGCCGCTCAGGTAGGCGTGCAGGTTGCCAGCGGGCATCCAGATCGCCTCCCCCGCCTCCAGCCGCAGGTGGTGCAACAGCAGCGCGACCAGTGCCCCCGGATCCCCCGGGTACGCCGTGGCCAGTCGGCGGGTCAGCTCCGCGTCCGGGCCGTCGGCCGGCGCCGCCACCACAGCGGCCAGCAGGTCGTGACGCCTGGCGACCGGCCAGCCGAGCAGCGTCCGCACCGCCGTCCGCAACCCTGCCGGCCCGGACCGCAACGCGGCGACCACAGGCGCCAACTCCGGTACGCCGAACCCGGCGAGCGCCTCGGCCGACTCCGCCGGATCCCGGAAACCGCACAGCGCCTCGAACGGGGTGAGCGCGACAAGCAACTCCGGCTTGTGGTGCGGGTCGGAGTAGTTGCGCGGCCCCTCGGTGCGCCCCACCTCCGCCGCGTAGCCAGCCTGCGCCTGCTCGGCGTCCGGGTGGGCCTGCAGGCTCAGCGGAGCGTCGGCCGCGAGCACCTTGAGCAGGAACGGCAGCCGGTCGCCGAACCGCTCGGACACCCGCTGGCCGAGCCACTGCCCAGGTTCGTCCCGCACCAGGTCGCAGAGGCTCACCCGCAGGCCGGCACGATCCACGAGGGCCGGGGCGCCCGGGTGGGCCCCCAACCACAGCTCCGCCTCCGGGCCCGCGCTCGGCACCGCTCGCCCCTGCAGGAGGGCGATGGCCGAGCGCGAGCCCCAGGCGTAGTCCCGGATCGGCCCGTACAGTGGCTCCACCCGTCAGCCCCCGGGCCGCCCGGCCGGCTCGCCCGACGTGTCCTGCTGCGGCACCGCGGTGTCGGCCGCGGCACCGGTGCCTGCCTCGGCGGCAGCGGTGCTGTAGACGTCCGGCTCCAGATAGATCACCCGGGCGATCGGCACCGCGGCGCGGATCCGCGCCTCGACGGCGTTGATGCCACGGGCCAGGTCGTGGGCGCTCTCCCACTCCGGAACGGCGATCTTGGCGGCCACCATCAGCTCTTCCGGACCCAGGTAGAGCGTCTTCATGTGGATGATCCGCTCCACCTCGGGGCCGTCGGTGACGGCCCGCTCGATGGCGGTCAGCTCGGACGCCTCGGCGCCCTCACCGAGCAGCAGGCTCTTCGTCTCGATGGCCAGCACGACGGCGATGACCACCAGCAGGATGCCGATCATCGCGGTGCCGGCGGCGTCCCACTCGCCGTTGCCGGTGATCAGCGTCATGGTGACGCCGAACAGGGCGAACACCAGACCGACCAGCGCGCCGAAGTCCTCCAGGAGCACCACCGGCAGCTCCGGCGCCTTGGCCCGGCGGATGAAACGCACCCAGGACTGGTTGCCCCGGATGTGGTTGGACTCCTTGATGGCGGTCCGGAAGGAGAACGACTCCATGATGATCGCCGACACCAGCACGACCACCGGCAGCCAGTGCCAGGACTCGATGCCACCCTTGTGATGCCACTTGTGGTACGCCTCGTAGAGCGCGAACAGGCCACCGATGCTGAACAGCACGATGGACACGATGAACGCGTAGATGTAGCGCTCCCGGCCGTACCCGAACGGGTGTTCCGGTGTGGCCGCGCGCTTCGCCCGCTTGCCGCCGAGCAGCAGCAGGCCCTGGTTACCGGAGTCGGCGACCGAGTGGACCGCCTCGGCCAGCATCGACGACGAGCCGGAGAGCAGGAACGCGATGAACTTGGTGACGGCGATGCCGATGTTGGCCAGCAGGGCGGCGACAATCGCCTTCGTCCCACCGTTGGCGCTCATGCCACCGCTCCGCTTCGCCGCACGAAGCCGCTCGGTCCGCGCATGACGCGCCGCCCCCTACGTTCGTTCACTGGTTCGACAGCTCCTTCATCTCGGTGATGGCCGGAACGGCCATCGGGTCCAACCCGTGTGCCAGAGCAAGGTAGATCGAGGCGAAATCCGGAACGGCGATCAGCGACGCCAGCCGCTCCAGGGCGGAGCCGCCCTCGGCGGTCACCACGTCGCACCGCACGCCACGGCGCTCCGCGAGGGTCTGCACCGCGTCCGCACGGCGCTCCTCGACGGCGAGCGGCTCGTCGGTGTCGTCCTCGGCGTTGAGGCCGCCGTCGCGCAACAGCACCAGCCGCAGCCGGGTGCCCTCACCGTCGTCCTCAGCCGGGTCGGCGAAGATGTCCCGCTCCCCCTCGGCGAGGCCGCCGAAGACGCCGTCGAGCAGCCCGACCCGACCCCGCCCGGCCTCACCCAACGCTCCGGTGACCACCGGGTAGCGGGCGTTTGCCGACAGGGTGTCGCCGAACCGGCGGGCCGCCACCGTGGCCAGCGGGGACGAACCCCAGACGATGGGGATCGAGCCGGCCAGGCCCAGCGCCAGTGACTTCGCCGGGTTGACGAAGGACTCGGCCGCGGACCGGCAGCGGTCCGCGTCCGCGTCGAGCCGGGACGCGGTCTCAGCCAGGTCGGCCTCGTTCACCTTCACGAGCCCGAGGGAACGGGCCGCGAGCAGGACCGGCACCGTGAGCGCCCAGAGGCTGGCCCGGGCCGGGGCACGCCGGGGCACCGGGATGAACGGCGCCCGGGCCTGCTCGGCGATCGACTGCAACTGCGAATCCGGGGCACCAACGGCGACGAGTCGGGCACCACGGCGGTGGGCCGCCTCGGCGGCGCCGAGCGCTTCCGGGCTACGTCCGGACGCGCTCACCGCGATCACCACGTCGGCCGCGCCCACCCAACCGGGCACGCCGGCGGAGCGGTGCCCGATGATCGGGACCGGGCAGCGTGGCCCGGCGACAGTGGCCAGCACGTCACCGGTACGCCCGGCGGTGCCGATGCCGGCGATCACGACGGCTCGGGGCCGCCCGTCGTCGGCGAGCACCGCGAGGTTCGCCTCCGCTGCCAGTGCGGCGCTCTCGCGAACCTGCGCTCCGCCCGACGCCGTGTGCCGGAGCATGCCGCCCGGGTCGGCCTCGGCCAACGCCTGCGGGTTGTCGAGCAGGGCCTCGTCGGCGTCACGGCGCCCACTGACCCCGGCCGTACCGTCGATCATGAGGACTGCCCGGGGCCGCCGCGCGCCTCATCGAGCAGCAGCACCGGCACGTCGTCGCGGACCTCGAAGATCCGGCCGCACTCCGTGCAGGTCAACGTCTGCGCCTCGGCGTCATAGGTGAGCGGGGCGTGGTGCGTGTCCGGACAGGCAAGGATCTCCAGCAACTGCGGATCCAGGGCCATGGCACGGCTCCTTCCACGTGTACGGCTTGACCGACGGCGGTGCCGACCGGCGCAGGCGATCTTATCGGCGAACGCGCTCGAGCACGTCGTCCCGGAGCGAGACCATCCGATCCCGGGTGGGTGCCTCGACGTTGAGCCGCAGCAGCGGCTCCGTGTTGGAGGCGCGCAGGTTGAACCAGGCGCCGTCGGGGAAACGCAGGGTGAGCCCGTCCATCTCGTCAGCGACCGCGTCGGGGTACGCGTCGCGCACCTCGGCCACCGCCGCCGCCTGGTCGGTCACCGTCGAGTTGATCTCGCCGGAGGCGATGTAGCGCTCGTACTCACCGGCCAACACGGACAGCGGCAGCGACTGCTCACCCAGTGCGGCCAACGTGTGCATCGCCGCGAGCATCCCGGTGTCGGCGAACCAGAAGTCCCGGAAGTAGTAGTGCGCGGAGTGCTCGCCGCCGAAGACGGCGTTGGTGCGGGCCATCTCCGCCTTGATGAAGGAGTGCCCGACCCGGGCGACGACCGGCTTCCCACCGTGCTCCCGGATGATCTCCGCGACGGCGCTTGAGGTGATCAGGCCGTGGATCACCGTGGAACCCGGGTGCTTGGCCAGCTCACGGGCAGCGACGAGTGCGGTGATCGCCGACGGTGAGACCGGTTCGCCGCGCTCGTCCACCACGAAGCACCGGTCGGCGTCACCGTCGAAGGCCAACCCGATGTCCGCCCCGTGCTCGACCACAGCGCGCTGAAGGTCGACCAGGTTCGCCGGGTCCAGTGGGTTGGCCTCGTGGTTGGGGAAGCTGCCGTCCAACTCGAAGTAGAGCGGCACGATCTCCAGCGGCAGCGGCGACAGGGCCGCGTCGCCCAGCACCGTCGGAACGGTGAAGCCACCCATGCCGTTGCCGGCGTCGACGACCACCTTCAACGGCCGGATGCCGGACAGGTCGACCAGTTTGCGCAGGTAGCCGGCGTAGTCGGGGAGCAGGTCGCGCCGCTCGGCGGGCCGGGTCGGCGCTCCGGCGGGACGAGCGTCGCCCGAGTCCAGAAGTGCCTGGGCCCGCTCCCGGATCTCGGCCAGGCCGCTCTCCTGGCCGATCGGGCGCGCGCCGGAGCGGCACATCTTGATGCCGTTGTACTGCGCGGGGTTGTGGCTGGCGGTGAACATCGCGCCGGGCAGGTCGAGCGAGCCGGACGCGTAGTAGAGCAGGTCGGTGGACGCGAGGCCGATCTCGATCACCGAGCGGCCCTCGGCGCGTACGCCAGTGGCGAACGCGGCGGCCAGGCCGGGCGAGGTGGCCCGCATGTCGTACCCGACGACGACGGCATCGCCCGGCTCGTCGGTGGAGTTGAGCAGTTGGGTGAAGGCGGCGCCCAGTGCCTCGGCGGCCCGTTCGTCCCACTGGTCCGGCACCGTCCCGCGGACGTCGTAGGCCTTCACAATCTGGGACAGATCAGACACGTGTTCCACTCCTTGGCCGCGGGTTAGACACCGATCCTGAGCCTAACGGAGGGCCGGGCCGTCCTCCGCTCAGCCGGGGAGGCGGGGGATGAACACGGTGTGGCCGTCACCGTCGGTGGGCGGTTCATCGGGCTTCGGGCGACCGTCGGGCCGGCCCGGCATCGGCTGGGTGGCCTCCGGGGCGGGGGTGTCCGGCCGGGCACCGTAAACCCCGCCGGTGGCGGGACGCGGTGACGGCACCGCACCACCCCAGGCGGCGGCCGGCGGCTGCTGGCCGTACACCTGACCGGGGCGACCGGGCGCGGCCGGCAACCCACCCCCGGCCCGGTAGGTGGTGCCGCCGGGGTTGCCCGGCAGAGTGTCGGGCGCCTCGTCGGACGGCTTGCGGTCCTGCCGCGAGCGGCGGAACAGCAGCACGATGAGCAGCAGTCCGACCGCCACCAGCACAATGCCGAAGTACATCACCGGCGATCCTCCGGACGACTCGGCGGCGGTCGCCGTGGCGCTCGGCGCCGCGGAGACGCCGCCCTGCGCCGCCGGGTTCACCGCCTCGTCGACGGTCGCGACCTCGGTCGGGCTCGGAGTCGGCGTCGGCGTCTTCGACCGCGACGGAGTCGGCGACGGAGTGACCCGCGATCCGGTCAGCCGCGCCGCGTCGGTGGCGCGACCCAGCGTCTGGCCGGAGGCGCTGATGCCCACGCCCGTGACCACGAGACGGCCACCCGGCGAACCCGCCGCGAACGCCACCCGGTAGCGCACCGTGATGCCCTTGCCCTTGCACAGC
>NZ_JBEYSL010000372.1:0-6939 GCF_040642735.1 Micromonospora sp. NPDC047753
GCCGCTCGGACTCGACGACCTCGGCCGGAACCTCGTCCCGGGTGAGGTACTTCGGCCGCATCGCGGCGATCTGCATCGCCACACCGCGGGCGGCGCCGCCGGCCCGTGCGGTCGCCGGTGGCGTGCCGACGCCGGGGCCGTCCGCCTCCGGAGGCTGAACCACCAGGCGCCCGGTGGGCTCTCGCCGCTGGCGCGGCGGCCCTACCCTCCGGGCCATGACGTACGAGCCGACAATGGTTCCCGGCCCGAGGCCCAACCGGACGCTTCGTACGGTCCTGATCGTCGTCGGCGCCCTACTGACGGTGTGCTGCGTCATCGGCACGTGCGTCGGCCTCTGGCTCTACCGCTCGGTCAAGGACACCGTCGAACCGGTCCGGGGGGCCGCGACGGCGTACCTCGACGACGTGCGGGCCGGCAACTACGCGGGCGCGTACGGGCGGCTGTGCGACCGGGTGCGCGACACCATGCCGCAGGAGGACTTCGCCCGGATCCAGAGCGCGCAGTTGAAGATCACCAGTTACGAGATCACCGGCGTGAACGTCAACAACTACAACGGGCGGGTCACCGGGACCGTCCAGGTCGAGGTGGTCCAGGCGGCCACCGGTGCGAGGTTCACGCAGGGGGTGGCGCTGGTCAAGGAGGACGGCGAGTGGCGCGTCTGCCAGTGAGAGACCGCACCGTCGCCGCGCAGAAGTTGGTGCGCGAGCTACGGTGAACCTGACGCTCACGTGAGGAAGAAGGCTGTGTGGCTGACGTCACCGGCTCGGAGGGAGGGGTCAATGCGGATCGGGGAACTCGCCACGAAGACCGGGGTGTCGGTACGAGCCCTGCGCTACTACGAGGAGCAGGGCCTCCTGACTGCCGCACGGAGCAGTGGCGGTCAGCGCCACTACCTCGACGACGCGATCGACCGGGTCTATCTGAT
The DNA here is from genome assembly GCF_040642735.1 of Micromonospora sp. NPDC047753. Classification (NCBI taxonomy): domain Bacteria; kingdom Bacillati; phylum Actinomycetota; class Actinomycetes; order Micromonosporales; family Micromonosporaceae; genus Micromonospora; species Micromonospora sp. NPDC047753. The sequence goes on from NZ_JBEYSL010000372.1 coordinate 926, forward strand.
CCAGATGCTGTACGCCGCAGGCCTGTCCAGCCGAACCATCCTGGACCTGCTGCCCTGCGTCGACGCGAAGGTCAACACACCGCAGTCGCGGGCCCTGCTGCGCGCCGAACGCGACCGCATCGATCGGCAGATCACCCAACTCCGGCAGGCGCGCAAGCGGCTCGACGAGGTGATCGCGGACAGCGAGAGCCCAGCCAGCGGATGCACTCATACGGGCACCGACGCCGTGATGGCGTAGCGACACGGCGAGGCCCCGTCGTCACCACCGGCCGCGATCTGCCCTCAGGGCGATCGGTGGCGGCCCAGCAGGGCGTCGCTTGGCGTGTCAAGTTGCTCAGCTGCCAACGATCACGGAATGGGCCAGCTCCGGGATGCCGTAGTGCTGGTCGAGGACCTGCATGGCGGCGCCCGCAGCGATCACGTCCGCGCCGAGGCTGGACAGGGCCACGGTGGCGCTGAGCCAGTCCGCGCGCAGGGTGTCCGCCCCGACCGCCTCGGTGACCGCCGCGAGATAGGTCTGCGGATGCCGCAGGAGGTCCGCGCCGGTCAGCACCACGTGGGCGAGGTCGAGGGTCTGGAGCAGGTTGACGACGCCGACGGCCAGCACGCGGGCGGCGTGTGCGATGTCTCCGGCCTCGACGGCGCGGTGGTGCACGATCTCCAGGCACCCGTGCCGGCCACAGACGCAGAGGGGCCCGGTCAGGTCGACGACGGTGTGGCCGAACTCGCCCGCGTTGGTGTGTGCCCCCCGGTGGGCCGCGCCGCCCAGCCAGAAGCCTCCGCCGATGCCCGACTCGACCATGATGAGGGCCGCGTCGCCGAACGTCGCGCCGTGCCGCCAGGCCTCAGCCGTGATCCCCGCGGTGACGTCCTTGTCCAGGTGGACGGGGAGACCGAGGTGTTTCTCGGCGATCTCGCGCAGCGGTACGTCGTGCCAGTGCCGCAGGCCGTGGGCGTCCCGGACCAGGCCGTTGGCGTGGTCGAGTGGGCCGATCATGCCGATGCCCAGCCCGGTGAGCCGGCCCCGCAGGTCGCCGGTGCCGGCCATCGTGTCGATGCCGGCGCTCAGGGCGTCGAGGAGTTGCGCCGGGGTGAAGTCGCGGGGCAGCGGGCTGACCGCCGAGTGGTGCACGGTGCCGGCCAGGTCGACCAGGACGAGCCGCAGCGTGCGTCGGGCCACGTGGGCGCCGATCGCGTACCGGCTGTCCGGGACGAGTTCGTAGACGACAGCGGGCTTGCCGATGCCTGGACGTCGGACGCCGGCGGGGCGGATCAGGCCGTCGGCGGTCAGCCGGGCGATGACCTTGGAGACCGCCTGTGGTGTCAGGCCGGTCGCCTCGACCACTGTCGCGCGCTCGAACGTGCGAGCCGTGCGCCCCACCGCCATCACGAGAGCCTGGTTGTAGCCGCGGAGGAACGTGACGTCGGCAGTGACGCGAGTCATCTCACCACCCTATTACGCAACGCTGTTGCTAAATTTTTTCGGTGATCGAGTTGAGTAGAGGTCGACGGCTGGCGGCGCTTGCCGCTCTGGCACTGGGCGGCGTCGCGGTCGGCCTGACCGAGTTCGTGGCGATGGGGCTGCTGCCCGACATCGCCCGCGGTCTGCTACCGCACGAGTACGCGCGGTCGTCGTCGGACGCCGTCGCCCGCGCGGGCTGGATGATCACCGCGTACGCGCTCGGTGTGGTCGTCGGCGCGCCGCTGATCGCCGCGTTGAGCGCGCGCCTGCCCCGCAAGAAGCTCGTCCTCGGGCTGCTCGTGATGTTCGCGGTCGGCACTGTCGCGTCCGCGCTCGCCCCCACCTTCGATCTGGTGCTGGTGGCCCGGTTCGTGGCGGCGCTGCCGCACGGCGCGTACTTCGGCGCGGCCGGTCTGCTCGCGGCGACCCTGATGGGCCCCGGTAACGAGGCCCGTGGTTTCGCCACAGTGCTCGGCGGTCTGACAGTGAGCAACCTGGTCGGCGTACCCCTCATCACGCGGCTCGGGCAGACGGTCGACTGGCGGGTCGCGTACCTGGTCATCGCCGGTTTCTTTCTGCTCACCCTGCTGGCGGTGCTGGCGGTCGTTCCGGAGGTCGCCGCGGCGGTCGACGGCTCGCCGGCCGCCGAGCTGCGGGCGCTGCGGACCTCGCAGGTCTGGCTGGTCGCCGCGACCGGCGCTGTCGGCTTCGCCGGCTTCTTCGCGGTGAACACCTACATCGCTCCCGTCACCACCGACGTCGCCGGTCTCTCCGCCGCGACGGTGCCGTGGACGTTGGTCGCGGTGGGTCTGGGGATGACCGTCGGCAACGCCCTGGGCGGCTGGCTGGCGGACCGCGACCTCCAGCGGAGCATGGTCATCGGCTTCGTGGCGATGATCGTGAGCATCGCCGTGTTCAGCCTTGTGGCGTCGACGAGCGTGGGCCTGTTCGTGGGCGCGTTCCTGGTCGGTGCGACCAGCCTGTATCTCGGTCCGGTCCTGCAGGCACTTCTGATCACCGTCGCCCCGGGAGCGCAACTGATGGGCGCGGCGGTCAACCAGTCGGCCATGAACATCGCGAACAGCCTGGGCGCCGCACTGGGCAGCGTCGCCATCGCCGCCGGATTCGGCTACCTCGCGCCAGCCCGGGTGGGTGTCGCTCTGGCGGTCGTCGGGTTGATCCTGGGGCTGGTCGGCTTCGCCGTCGGGCGACGAGTGCGCGAGCGGGTCCCGGCGACCGTCTGACGAGTGCGGATCCCGGCCACCGTCTCGACCTGAGGTGGCCGGGCCGCCCGCGAGGTGCGGTCAGAAGTCGTCCACGCTGACCGTCACCCGGTCGGTGCTCGATCTCCAGTTGGGCACGTTGATCACCTCGTGGCCGCCGCCGCGTTGGCCCACGGTGATGCGTACCAGGCCGAGGTGTGCCGGCGTCGCCGGGATGAAGACGTCCATGCCGGTGATGAAGGTCTGGCTGAAGAACTCCGGCAGCGGGGCCGACAGGTCGGTGACGCCGTCGCTGCCGTCGTCGAAGGCGAAGATGCCGATCGTCCGCTTGGCGCGTGGTGTGTTCGCCGCGTTCAGGACGTCCCTGCCGTTGATCCAGAGGTGGTCGCCGGCGTCGCCCTGGTCGCCCCACCACTCCTTCTGCCGTTGGATCGTGAGCGCCGTGTGCCGGTCGCTGGTCTCGACCAGGCCGCTGAGGCCCTCGCCCGGCTCGCTGGTCGCGAGGCGCAGGAACGAGTCCGAGCGGAGGAACGGCTGGAAGTAGAAGTGGTGGGTCGCGGCACCCGGGCGTACGACGGCGAACTCGTAGCGTGCCGTGGCGAGCACCGGGAGAGGGCCGAACGAGCCGTCGACGCCGAGCGACAGCCGATGCGCGGGCCGGTGTGACAGTCGGCCGCCGGTCAGTGGGCTGACCGGGTAGACCTCGACTGTCGCACCGGTGACACCGACGTTGCTCGGGAAGAGCACGGCGCGGCCGGAGACCCGGGCGGCGCCGAAGAGTTGCGGCACGATCCGCGTCGTGTGGGGCGCGTGGCCCCGGAGGAAGCCGAAGATCTCGGTGAACGACTCCGCCGACGACACGGTCTGGGTGTGCGACTGGTCCGGCAGGTGCACGTTCGTCGCGCCGACGACGGCGCGGGCCGGGTCACCCTCGCCCCAGATGGCGAGCGTGGGCACGCCACCCGGTGGGGAGGTCGCGGTGCGCCCGTCCAGGTTGACGTAGTGCGCGACCCGGACGGCGCGCTCCGGCGAGCTGTTGAGGTAGCCCTGCGAGACGAAGGTGCCCAGCGAGTGCGCGACGAGGTCGACCCGGTTCGCGCCGGTGGCCGCCAGCAGGCGGGAGATCCGTGCGTCGAGTCCCGCGTACACCTGGGGCAGGATCGTCGCGATGTTCGGGGAGTCGTACTCGTGGGCTTCGATGATGTCGATCGGGTACCCGTTACTGGCCAGACGTTTGGCCTGGGTCTCGAACTGCGCCGCTGACCCCGCGCTGCCGTGTACGAAGATCACTGGACGGTGTGTCGGTGTGGCGGCGGCTTCGGCGGCGCGTGGAACGGCGACGGCGGACAGGCTGGCCGCGAGGGCGACCCCGGCCACCACGGAGAGCAGGCTCCGGCGAGATGTGTGCATCGATCCTCCACCAGGACGGACGAAGTATTTGCACTACTAGCGCAAGTATCGTGTCAGGGTGGGGCGCGATGGTCCACACCTTCCGGTCAGTTGACCTTTGTGGCGAGCAGGTCGCCGACAGCGGCGCGGACCGGGTCGGGGTTCGACCAGCTCCAGTTGGGGTGCGCGCGGTTGGTGAGCAGCGCCAGGACGAGTTGGCGGTCGGGCGCGACCAGGAGCGAGGGGCCGGCGAATCCGGTGTGGCCGAAGGTCCGGGCCGAGGCGAGCCTGCCCATGAACCAGCTCTGGTTGAGCACGACGCCGAGGCCGTGCGCCGAGGTCCGGTTGGGGCGCTCGGGATCGATGGCGGGTTTGCCGGCGTTGTGGTTGGTGAGCATCCGACGCACCGTCGCCGCGGCGAGGATCCGTTTGCCATGGTGGGTGCCCTCGTTGAGGAGCAATTGACCGATGGCCGCGAGATCGGTCGCGGAGGCGAAGATGCCGGCGTGACCGGCGATGCCACCGAGGTGGTTGGCGACGTCGTCGTGGACGACGCCACGGAGCAGCCCTCGGGACGAGCGGGCGTCGGTCGCGACCAGTCGGCTGGCCTTCGCGGCGGCCGACAGCCAGCTGTTCGGGTTGAAGCCGGTGTCGCGCAGACCGAGCGGGCCGGTCAGGTTGGTCTTGAGCGCCTGGTCGAGCCGCTGGCCGGTGACCTTCTCGACGATCTTGCCGGCGACCATGAGCCCGACGCTGGAATAGCGGAACGTGTTCCCTGGCACCGCGCCGGAGATCAGCGGCGTGCCGAGCACGGCGTTCCAGCGGGCCGCGTTGTGGGGCAGGCCGGTGACCGTGGCGCCGACGGGAAGACCGCTGGTGTGGGTGAGCAGCATCTCGACGGTGATCTGCTCCTTGCCCGTGCCGGTGAAGGCGGGCAGGTAGTCACGCACCGGAGCGCCGAGGTCGACGCGGCCCTTGTCGACCTGCTGCAGCAGCAGGATGGCCGTGTACACCTTGGTGACCGAGGCGAGGTCGAAGATGGAGTCCCGGCGCATCGCGACGCGCTGGTTCGCCGCGAGCAGCTTCGGACCCGCCGTATACCGCAGCGCCTCACCGACCGCGGTGTGCACAGTCACCTTCCCGCCCACCACGACGAGAGCGACAGCACCGGGAAAACCCTTGTGTTGCACGGTCTGTGGGGTCGCGGGCAGGTGTCGCCGGAGCAGGGCGGTCACGTCCTGGGCGTAGGGGGCCTGACGCACCGGCGGGTTGCCGCCGACCGGTGCGTCCGGTGCCCTGAGCGGCGGCCCGGCGTCACCCGCCGCTCCGAATCCGACCCGGCTGCCGGTGGCGCTCTTCGCGGTCGCCGCGTCGCCAGTGCCGGCCGAGCCGGTGTCCGGCGCGCCGGTGGCACCGCAACCGGTGAGGGCGGAGGTCGCGGCGGCAAGGCCGGCCCCGAGCAGAGTTCGACGCGCGACGGACATGCCGGAGATCGTGACAGCCGGCCGGAGGGCGCGCCACCGGACCCGTCCGAACGTCGGACCCGTCCGGCCCATCGGACAACAGGCCGTCATCTGGCGGACACAGCCGGTCGCCGTTCAGGTGGTTGTGCGACGATCGGCGGGCAATACGTCGAACGACCGTCCACCGGTCTGTCCGCGCACGTTCGCTGACAGTTACCGGGGAGGGCACGCCCCCCGTAACCCCCTTGGAGAGCACCATGTCCCTCTCCCCGTCCCGGGTCTTCGCGGAACTGAACGCGCCGCGACCCCCTGACCAGCTGACTCCGACGATGGGCACGGCCGTTGTGGTCGGCGGCAGTGTCGCCGGTCTGCTGGCCGCCCGGGTGCTGTCCGACCACGCCGACACCGTCGTCATCATCGACCGGGACGACCCGCAGGTGACCGGCGCGCGGCCCGGCGTACCCCAGGGGACACAGC
>NZ_JBEYSL010000373.1:0-6897 GCF_040642735.1 Micromonospora sp. NPDC047753
GCTGGACTACGGCAACGGCTGGTTCAACGGCGACGCCAACTCGGCGCTCTACCGCATCGAGTACGCCCGCGAGGGCAGAGCACCCGTCGCCAGGGTCTCGGCCACCCCGACCAGTGGCACCGCGCCGCTGACGGTGGCCTTCTCCTCGGCCGGCACCCTCGACCCGGACGGGGACCCGTTCACCTACGCCTGGGACTTCGACAACAACGGCACCACCGACTCGACCGCGGCGAACCCGAGCTTCACGTACACCACGAACGGGACCCGAAGCCCGACGCTGACGGTCCGGGACACCACTGGAAAGACAGCCACCGCGAGCGTGGTCGTCACTGTCGGGAACAGCGCCCCGGTGGTCACCGTCAACACCCCGTTGAACGGGCAGACCTTCACCTTCGGGGACGCCGTGCCGTTCTCCGTGACTGTCACCGACGCCCAGGACGGCGCGATCAACTGCGCCCGGGTGAAGGTGAACTACGTCCTCGGCCACGACTCGCACGGCCACCAGCTCGGCAGCGTGCAGGGCTGCACCGGGGTCATCCAGACCTCGAAGGACGGCGAGCACGACGCGGCGGCGAACATCTTCGGCATCATCGACGCCGAGTACACCGACCTGGGTGGAGGTGGCCAGCCGGCGCTGACCACACACACCCAGGCCGTCCTGCAACCTCGGGTACGCCAGGCCGAGCACTTCGGTGACTCGTCCGGCATCCAGATCGTCGCCGGGGCAGCGGGCAACGGCGGCGCGGCGGTCGGCTACGTCGACAACAACGACTGGATCTCGTTCCGCCCGTACAACCTGACCGGCGTCCAGTCGTTCAGCGCCCGGGTCGGCGCACCGGCCGGTGGCGGCGGCACGTTGGAGCTGCGGGTCGACTCGCCCACCGGCCCGCTCGTCGGTTCGGCCACCGTCACCTCCACCGGCGGGTACGCCAACTTCGCCACGGTCACCGGTGGGGTCACCGCCCCGACCGGCACCCGGACCCTGTTCCTGGTCTTCAAGGGCACCGGCCCGTACTTCGACATCGACGAGTTCACCCTCTCCACCAGCCCCGGCGGTCCCGGGCCTGATCCGGACCCGGACCCCGATCCGGAGCCGGGCGCCAACCTGGCCCGGGGCAAGCCGGCGCGCGCGTCCAGCTTCGAGGGCGCGTTCACCGCGGCGAACGCGTTCGACGGCGTGGCCGGGACCCGGTGGGGCAGCGCCTTCGGGGACCCACAGTGGATCGACGTGGACCTCGGCGCCTCGTACGCCATCAACCGAGTCAAGCTGACCTGGGAGGCGGCGTACGGCAGTGGCTACCAGATCCAGACCTCGCCGGACGGGGTCAACTTCACCACGATCCGTACGGTGACCGGTGGCGACGGTGGGGTGGACGACCTGACCGGGCTCAGCGGGTCCGGCCGGTACATCCGGCTCCTCGGCACCACCCGGGGGACCGCCTGGGGCTACTCGCTGTTCGAGTTCGAGGTGTACGGCGGCGGCGGTGGGACCGGTCCGCCCGGCGGCAACCTGCTGCTGAACAAGCCGACGTCGACGTCCAGCAACGAGGGGGCCGACGTGTCCGGCGCCCAGGCGGTCGACGGCAGCCTCACCACCCGCTGGTCGAGCACGTTCTCCGACCCGCAGTGGATCCGCGTCGACCTCGGCAGCCCCACCGCGATCGGTCGGGTCAAGCTGAGCTGGGAGGCGGCGTACAGCAGCGCGTACCAGATCCAGACGTCGAACGACGGCACCACCTGGACCACGGTGAAGACGGTGACCGGGGCCGACGGCGGCGTGGACGAGCACACCGCCCTCGGCGCCAACGGCCGCTACCTGCGGATCCTTGGCACGGCCCGGGGCACCGGATATGGCCACTCGCTCTGGGAGTTGGAGGCCTACGCCAGCTGAACCACCACCGATGACGTGGCCGGCACGGGGATCCGTGCCGGCCACGTTCGTTCACGGCCTTGTATATGCCGTCTATCGGTATATGCTCCCTGGCATGGCTGAGGCTCCACTGCGGGAACCGACGTTCCTGGTGCTCACCGCGCTGGCGGAGGCGCCCATGCACGGGTACGCCGTCATCGAGGACGTGCAGCGCATCTCCGACGGCCGGGTGCGCCTGCGCGCCGGCACCCTCTACGCCGCCCTCGACCGACTCCGCGCCGACGGCCTCATCGAGGTCGAGCGCGAGGAGGTGGTGCAGTCCCGACTGCGCCGCTACTACCGCCTCACCGCGTTGGGCGCGCGGCGGCTCAGCGAAGAGGCGGCCCGCCTGCGACACAACGCGGACGCCGCTCGGGTGCGGCTGCGCCGCGGCGGCCTACTGACCGACGGGGGTGCGGCGTGAGCGGCGACGAGCTGGAGCGCGGTTACCGGCGACTGCTGACCGTCTATCCCTGGGAACACCGTCGGGTGTACGAGGACGAGATGCTGGCCGTGCTCCTCGCCGGTGCGCGACCGGGTCAGCGGCGACCTGATGCCGCCGACGTGCGGAATCTGATCGGTGCCGGCCTGCGGGCGCGGCTGCGGGTGGGCGCACGGGGGTTCACCGAGCCGAGCTGGGCCGACGCGGCGACGGTGACCGGCCTGCTGGTCGGACTCGTCCTGCTGGCGTTCGCCAGCAAGACGCTGCTCGATCAGCTCGTCCGCGCGCCGGGCCTGCCGCCCGGGTTCGCGCCGAGAGGTCCGGATCTCGTCGACTGGCTGCGCGTCGCGGGCTGGGCGGGCGTCTGTGTCGCGGTGCTGGTCGGGTGGCGTTGGCTCGCCGCCGGTCTGGCCTGGGCCGGCGTGCTCGGCTGGGGTGCGCTCGTCGCCCCGCAGACCAGTGGCAACCCGACGTACGTGGCGGACATGCTGCCGCAGCTCGCCCTCGCCGTGGTGGGTGCCGCCGCGCTCACCGTGCCGGCGCCGCGTCGCCGGGCGATCGCGCTGCTGGGCGTACGTCGACTGCTGGCACTGGTGCTCGCGCCAACAGCGATGGTCGCGCTGTTGGTGGCGAACCGGGTGGGTAGTCCCACGTTCAGTTTCGTCGATGGGGTGTCCTACCAGGTCTTCTATGGTCTTGAGGCGAGCAGTGAGGTCGTTCTCTGGCTCTACGTCGCGGGCCTGGCGGCCGCCGCGTCGGCCATGGTGATCGCGGTGGCCACGCTCACTCCGGAGGTACGTCGACGGATCGTCGTCATGCTCCTGCCCGTGGTGGCCCTCGCCCTGGTGATCGACAGCGCCCTGGCCGGGTGGGTCACCTCGACGATGAACATGGGGCACGCCATCCCCCTGGTGCCGGCGCAGTGGGCGATGCTGGTGCTGGTCGCGCCGGTGACCTTCCTGGCCGGGGCGTTGCTCGTGCGACGTCGGGAGGAGACCCTGCGCATGGTCGCCCTCGGCCGCAACGCGGACCGTGGGCAGTCGATGGGTGAGTGAGGCGAAGGGCTGCTCATCCGAATGAGGGTCTGCTGTCACCTTCGCGGAACACCGCTCGGCTGAGGTAGTGCCGGGACTGCCGATCGAAGCTTTCGAGCAGATCACGGGCAGCGGGCGGGACAACGGAGGTTGACGGCTCGCCGCCGGTGAAGGCCGCCACCGCAGCGAAGTCGGCGAAAGTCATCGCGGTGAGAAATTCGCTGCCCTCGGCGGGATCCAGCTCCTGCGAGGAATGGCGCAGAACCCGAAGCTCCTGTAGCCCAGCCACGCCCCGGGCGAGGATCGCGGGCGCGATGTCCTGCGTCAACAACCGCTCGTAGGTGTCAGCGAGAGCGGGCTGCGTCCATCCGCTCCACAGTCGAAGAATCATGACAGTATGCTGTCATTGCAGTAGTAGGGTGTCAATCTTCCGGTAAGGTCCAGCCGGTGGAAGAACGCAAGCAGGACCGGGTCGGCGCCTACCGTCTGCTGATGGCCGACGTGTACGAACTGGCAGGCGAGTCCCGGCGCTCAAGCGAGGATCTCGCCCGGGAAGAGGGACAGACTGCCGCCCGTTGGCACGTGATGAGCGTGCTCTCCGACGGCTCCCGCACCGTCGCGAGTGCGGCACGCAGACTCGGCCTCGCTCGGCAGAGCGTGCAGCGGGTGGTCGACGACCTGGCCCACGCCGGGATGGTGGAGTTGCACGACAACCCCGATCACCGCCGCGCGCCACTCGTGACACTCACGGAAGCGGGGCGCGTCACGCTCACCAGACTCGTGAAGCGCTCGGACGCTGACCGCCGCGATGCCGTGGACCGAGCCGGCCTCAGCCTTAACGATCTTGATAATGCTCGCGCGACACTGCGGAGGTTGGTGGACGCCCTGCGGAGCCGGTAAACCGTCCGACATCCACCTCGAGCGCCCGCGGGTCGTCAGTCGTCGGCGACGGCCACCGGCTCCGAGCCGATGCAGCGCACCTTCAACTCGTACTCCCGGGTCGCCCCCTGGAACGTGACCTCGACGTCGTCGTCCGGGCCCCGGTCCACGTCGCGGACCCGGTAGCCCTGCGCGGGCGCCCAGGAGACGAGGCGTACGCCGCCGACGCCGCACTCGGCGACGGCAGTGCCGCCGTCGGTGGCGAACCCCCGGCGGGCCCCGGAGGTGGCGCTCGGCGCGGCGCTCGTCGTGCCCGGCGGGGCCGAGGCGGCGCCTGTCGGGGCCGAGGCGGCGCCCGTCGTGCCCGGTCCGGCCGTGGGCACCGGCTCTGGTGAGGCGAGGGCCCGCTCGATATCGGCCTCGCTGCGAACCCCACCCGGGGTGCCGGTGAGACTTTCGCCCACCAACCGGATCGCGCCCAGGCCGATCACTGTGGCGATGGCGGCGGTCGCGACCCACCCGGTGGCGACGAGGATCGAACGACGGCCCATCCCCTGACTATCCCCGATCCGTCCTTGTCGTCAGCACATCCGAACGCTAAGGCGTGGTTAACGTACGCGGCGTCGACGGTGGCAGCGGTTAGCCTGCCACCTGTGGCCCGCCTGTTGCTCATCGAGGACGACCTGACGATCCGTACCCCACTGATCCGGGCCCTGCGCGAACGCGGCCACGCGGTCGCGGCGGCCTCGACCGCGATGGCCGGGCTCCGCGACGCGCTGGAGGACCGGCCCGACCTCGTCGTGCTCGACCTGGGCCTGCCCGACCTGGACGGCCGCGAGCTGCTGCGGATGTTGCGCGCGGTCAGCGCGGTGCCGGTCATCGTGGCCACCGCGCGCGACGACGAGACCGAGATCGTCCGGGTGCTCGACGCGGGCGCCGACGACTACGTGGTCAAACCGTTCACCGCGGCGCAGCTCGACGCCCGCGTCCGGGCGGTGCTGCGGCGGGGCCCCTCCGGCGCCGAAGGGCAGGTCCCGGCGCTGGTTGTCGGTGGGCTCCGCGTCGACCCCCGGGCGCGGCAGGTGACCCTGGACGGGGTCGCGGTCGAGCTGACGCCCCGTGAGTTCGATCTGCTGCACCACCTCGCCGGCCGACCGGGCCAGGTGGTCACCAAACGTGAGCTGCTCACGGAGGTGTGGCAGATCCCGTACGGCGGCGCCGACAAGACCGTCGACGTGCACCTGTCCTGGTTGCGTCGCAAGTTGGGGGAGAACGCCCAACAGCCTCGCTACCTGCACACGGTGCGTGGTGTCGGGGTGCGTCTGGAAGCCCCGGCGGCGCAGCCGTGAGGGCGCGTCTCGCGCTGCTGGTCGCCGCGGTCAGCGTCCTCACCCTCATCGCGTTCCTGGTGCCGTTGGCGTTGCTGGTGCGCACCGTCGCCGAGGACCGGGCCACCGTGCGGGCCACCGCCGACGCGCAGAGCCTGGTGCCGGTGGTCGGCACCGCCGACGCGGCGACCATCCGGCTCACCGTCGAGCAACTCGCCGCGGAGTCAGGTCGACCGGTGAGCGTCTTCCTGCCCGACGGCACGGTGCTCGGCGCCCAGACACCGCGTACGCCCGCGGTGGCCCTCGCAGCGCGCGGACAGAGCCTCACCGGTGAGTCGGCGGCCGGCCGGGAGGTGGTCATCGCCGTGCAGGGCCGGGCGGACGGCACCGGGGTGATCCGGATCGCGGTGCCGCAGCACGAGCTGACCGCCGGGGTCACCCGGGCCTGGCTGGTGCTGGCGCTGCTCGGCGTGATCCTCGTGCTGATCGGGCTGCTGGTCGCCGACCGGCTGGCGCGCACCCTGATCCGGCCGATCAGCGACCTCTCGGCCGTCTCACACCGGCTGGCCAACGCCGAGCTGGACGCCCGCGTGACACCGGCCGGCCCACCCGAACTGCGCGAGGTGGCCGGTGCGCTCAACCATCTCGCCACCCGGATCCAGGTGCTCCTGGTGCAGGAGCGCGAACAGGTCGCCGACCTGTCCCACCAACTGCGTACGCCGCTGACCGCGTTGCGGCTGGAGGCGGAGTCGTTGCGTGACCCGGACGACGCCGCCCGGATCACCGCCGCCGCCGACGGGCTCGAACGCGCGGTCACCGGGCTGATCCGGCAGGCCCGGTGGCGGCACGCACCGGCGCAACCGGCCTCCTCGGACGCGGCGGCGATCGTCGCCGACCGGGTCGCGTTCTGGTCGGTGCTGGCCGAGGACACCGGCCGGGCCGTCACCCTCGACCTGACGCCCGGCCCTCTCCCCGTCGGTGTGGCCGCCGACAACCTGACGGCGGCCGTGGACGCCCTGCTCGGCAACGTCTTCGCGCACACCCCCGACGGGACGCCGTTCGCCGTCCGCCTCGTCCGTGAGGCGGGTGAGGCGGGCGAGGTGGTCCTCACCGTCGCCGACGAGGGGCCGGGCATGCCCGCCGGGGCGATCCGGCGGGGCGCCAGCGCGGCCGGGTCCACCGGCCTTGGCCTGGACATCGCCCGGCGTGCCGCGCAGGCCGCCGGCGGTCGTCTGGAGGTGCGGGCCGGCCCGATGTTCCACATCACCCACCGCGCCGACACCGACCGGTACGGCCGCTGCATCG
>NZ_JBEYSL010000374.1:0-6848 GCF_040642735.1 Micromonospora sp. NPDC047753
GGCCACAACCTGGCCGACCGGCTGCGGACCGGGCCGCTGCCCTGGCCGGAGGCGGTCCGGGTGGCCGGGCAGATCGCCGCCGCGCTGGCCGCCGCGCACCGCATCGGCGTCGTGCACCGCGACGTCAAGCCCGGAAACGTCATGCTCACCGACACCGGCGCCAAGGTGCTCGACTTCGGCATCGCCGCGCTCGGCGGCCTCGACAGCCAGTCCGGCGAACCGCTGATGGGCACCCCCGCCTACTTCGCCCCGGAACGGCTGACCGCCGGCCCGCCCGACCCGGCGAGCGACGTGTACGCCCTCGGCGCACTGCTCTACCGCACCCTCACCGGGCGGGCGCCGCTACCCGTGCAGAGCTGGGAGGACGCGCTGGAGGTGCACCGGCGCGGCACCCCGGTGCCGCCGCTGCGAGTGCCCGGCCTTCCCGCCGACATCGCCGAGCTGACCGTGGCCTGCCTGGCCGCCAACCCGGCCGACCGGCCGAGCGCCGCGCATCTGGCCCGCCGATTCGGTGCCGGTCAGCCGGTCGAGCCGCCCACCGAGCTGCTGCGCATCCGGCCGGCCGCCCACCCGCCCACCCTGATCGACAGATCGGTGGTGGCCCGCCCCGTCCCGGCGACCGCCGCACCGCCCCGACGCCGGTCGCGTCGGCCCCTCGGTGTGCTCGTCGCGGCCGTGCTCGCCGTGCTGATCGGCGTCGGCGCCCTCATCGCGCAGAATCCGCTCGGCAATCCGGGCACACCCGACCCGACCGAGGTCGCCGCCGCGCCGTCGACCTCCTCCCCGGCCCCCGCGCCCACGACACACTCGCCGACGCCGGCCGCACCGTCCTCGCCACCCTCCGCCGCCAGCACCGCGCCCTCAACCGTCGGGCAGCAGGTACCGGTCAGCTTCCGCGAGGTGAGCAGCGAGTTCGCCGCCATCCTCGCCACCGCGGTCGCCCGCGACGACATCGACCGGAAGACCGCCGAAGACCTGCGCGACGACCTGGCCGACCTCAACCGCCGCACCAGGGACCGCGCCGAGCGCGTCGCCGACCTACGGGACCGCATCGCCGAGCTGGTGCGGCGGGACCGCCTACCAGCGCAGACGGGCGAGAAACTGGACGCTCTGCTCGCCCGGACCGGCACGTTCTCCACCAGCCGTACGGACGACTGATACCTCCGTCGATACCGCTGGCATGATGTCCCGATGCGGACACGTCTGATCTTCGTGCGACACGGCGAGTCGGTCCACCAGCTCGAAGGAGTCATCGGTGGGCCACGTGGCTGTCGGGGCCTCACCGCCCTCGGCCACGAGCAGGCACACGACCTGGCCAACCGGCTCACCGGCGACATCGCCGCCGACGGGCCGGTGGCGGTCTACTCGTCCGTGCTGCGCAGGGCGGTCGAGACCGCGCAACCGATCGGCGCGGCGTTCGGCGTCCGGCCCGTGGCCGACTGTGGTCTCTGCACCTGGCACACACCCCCGTACGCCGACGGCCTGCCGACCTCCCTCTTCCGTACCGACCACGCGATTGCGGGCGGCGGCGTGTTCCGACCGTTCGAGGAGGGCAACGAGAGCTGGGCCGAACTGGTGGTCCGCGTCAGCCGCGCGATCATGGAGATCGCCCACCGGCACCGGGGCTCCACAGTGGTCCTGGTCGGCCACAGCGAAACCGTCGAGGGCGCCTTCCACGCGCTCGGCGCGCAGCCGGTCTTCCGGGCGTTCGACCTGGACGTGCCCCCGGCCTCGATCACCGAATGGACCACCGACCACGACCCCGGCGGCTGGCCGCCGGCCCGCTGGACGCTGCGTCGCTTCGCCGACACCGGGGGGTGGGCCAGAGCGTGATCCAGTACCGCCGGGCCGGACCGAGTTCGGTGTCTCGGACGGCGGCGGGCGGACGGGCGGATGGGGCGACGCTATTCGGCGGCCAGGATCTGCTCGCGCAGGATCTCCGCGTGCCCGCAGTGCTGCGCCATCTCGCGCAGCACGTGCAGGTAGACCCAGCGCAGCGGCAGCGGGCCGCGCCGGTTGCCGCGAAGCAGGTCGTCGAGGCCCAGGCTGGACGTGGCGCGGCGGGAGGCTTCGCAGGCTTCCCGGTGCGCGCGCTGGACGGCGGCGATCGTGTCGCCGTCGTTTAGGATGAACGATTCGTCCGGCGTGGCCGGGATGCCGATTTCGGAGCGGGGCCGGCAGGTGACGGCCTCGTCGAACCAGACCTTCTCCACGAACGCGGCGTGCTTCACCAGACCCAGCAGCGTCGTCCGGGACGGCACCAACGACCGCCGCGCCTGCTCCTCGGTCAGCCCGTCCAGGTAGCCGTTGAGCGCTCTGCGGTGCTCGTCGATGAACGCCTCGAACTGCGTCTGGGCTGACTGGCCGACGACATCAGCGGCGAAGGTCGGAGGAAAGGAGGTCATTCCCGAAGCATTCCAAGGTCGTTGCCGCCGCGCAAACAGCACATTCAACCGAAGGAGAGAAGAGCGCCGCGCTCGTCAAAGCGGGCGGTGCCCGCCCAGGCGATCTCCCACCGGTTGCCCTCCGGGTCGGCGATGTAGCCGGAGCGCCCACCCCAGGACCGGTCGGTCGGCTGCGCCACCACCGTCGCCCCCGCCGCGACGGCCGCCGTGAAGGCCGCGTCGACCTGCTCGGGGCTGTCGACGTTGCAGGCCAGGGTGACCCCCGACCAGCCACCGGCCGGCGGCGGCACGCCCGGCGCAGCCTCGGCGGCCAACTCCGGTAGCGGGTAGAGCGCGAACAGCACACCACCCAGCAGGAAGGCCGACCAGCGGTCGTCACTGGCCGGCAGCTCGGGCCACCCCAACGACCGGTAGAACGACCGCAGCGCGGCGACGTCGCGTGCTCCCAGTGTGACCACGGACAGTCGGGAGGGGACGGCGCTCATGAACCGATCCTGCCCGAAGCGGACCGTCTCTGTCGTCGTGGGCTCTGCCATGCGCTCCTCCACGTGTCGATGACACTGTCCACGCTAGGGGACGGGTCCGACGGAGACTCCCAGTCAGCCGATGCTGACGCTGACCGACTCACCCGCGTCGGTGCCCGCCCGGGCGTACACCTCGCCCTTCGGCGTCCAGACGCCCGAGAGCCCCGCCGCCTCGGTGTAGCCACCGCCGGTCGACCCGGCGAAGCTCGCCACCGCCACCCAGACCCGGTGCGCGGTGGTGATCCGGTGCGCCCGCTGGTCTGTCACTGCGGCGTCGCGGACCGACTCCAGGACGCCCGCCGCGTACACGTCGATCCCGAGCGCGGCCGTCCGGTCCGCGTGCGCGGCCACGCCGGTGTCCTTGCAGATCGCCAGCCCCACCCGCCAACCGTCCACATCGAGCACGACCGGGGTGTCGCCGGGCCGGAACCGGCGGGCCTCCGCGTCCCCCAGCCACATCTTCCGGTACGCCACCGTCGCACCGCCACCGGTCACCGCCAGCATCGCGATGTGGTCGCCGGTGACCGGCGCACCGACCAGGGCCAGCGCACCCGCCTCGGCGCACGCCTCGACCAGCGGCGCCAACCGCGGGTCGTCGACCGACACGACCGGCGCGTCCAACTCGTACCCGGTCAGCGACAGCTCCGGAAAGACCACCACCCGGGCGCGCGCCGCGCGGACCGCGGCGGCGTGCGCCCGCGCGTTTGCCGCGACGTCCAGGGGTACGCACGGCGGCTGGACCACCGCGAGCCGCAGCGGGGTGCGGCTTTCCGCACCCCCACCGGTGTGGTCGACCCGCGCGGCCGGGCGGTCGGCCCCATGGTCGGCTCTCAGGATGACTTCGTAACGTGGGCGCATGATTCGAACGTCCCACGCCGTGTTCGCCACCGGAACCCCCGCCGCCGCAGCGGAGCCACCACAGGACGGGATCGTCGGCTACGTCACTGACCTGGTGGAACGACTCGGCGGACCGGGCGCTGGCCTGGCAGTGGCGTTGGAGAACCTCTTCCCGCCGATCCCCAGTGAGGTGATCCTGCCGCTGGCCGGGTTCGTCGCCGCACAGGGACGGATGAGTCTGGTCGGTGCGATCTTCTGGACCACGCTGGGTTCGGTGGTGGGTGCGCTCGCGCTCTACCTGATCGGCGCGGCGCTGGGACGCGACCGGATGCGCAACATCGTTTCCCGGCTTCCACTGGTCAAGCTCAGCGACGTGGACCGGACCGAGGCGTGGTTCCTGCGCCACGGTGTGAAGGCCGTCTTCTTCGGCCGGATGATCCCGATCTTCCGAAGCCTGATCTCCATCCCGGCGGGGGTGGAGCGGATGCCGGTGAGCACGTTCCTGCTCTACACCACGCTGGGCAGCCTGATCTGGAACACCACGTTCGTGCTCGCCGGTTACCTGCTGGGTGACAACTGGCATCTCGTCGAGGGCTACGCCGGCATGCTCCAGAAGGTGGTGATCGTCGTCTGCGCGGCGGCGGCCGCCTGGTTCGTCGGGTCCCGCGTGCTGAAGGCCCGCCGCGCTGCCCGCGACCCCGAGCCGACCGAACCCGAGCAGGGTGCCTTGAACGGGATGCCCGACCCGGGCGGTCGCGGCACCCTCTACCGAAGCGGATCGTGGGCGTCGGACGAGCGCTAGCCAGCCCTTCTGGTTTGCTTGTTCCTTTGCTCTGCACCCCAGACTGCACCGGCGTCGCGTGCGGACGGGTCACGTGACGCCCCACATCGCGCCGACGTTTCCTGCGGGCACGTCGCACGAAGCGGCGCAAGGGGGAGCAGGCTTGCTGCGGAAGGCGGGCGAGGTGGTGGGGGAGCGGCAGACCGGCAGGTGGTTGCTTCGGCTCCGGCTGCCGCTCGGTGTCGCCGTCGGAATCGCGACGTCCGCCGTCGAGTTCGCCTTCCTCGCCGTCGCGGTCGCAGCCTGCGGTGTGTCCGCGGTCGCGCCTGCGGCGGGCCGTCGGGTTACCGGCCTGACCAGCAGGTACGGCGGGCGGCTCATGCGGATGGAACACCGCCGCCTCGCCGGGCTGTTCGCCACGCAGGATCTGCCCGTGCCGACCACCGCGGCGACCCGGCGGCAGCTCGGCTACCTGGCCGCGCGACTGTTGCCCGGCGCGCTCGGCCTGCTGGCGTACGCCGTGCTCGGCGTCGGTGTGGTGCTGGCCGGGATCGTGCTGCGCGCGGCCGTGCGCGGGGAGCTGACTGTTCTCGACGCCCTGTCCCAGGTCGCCGTCGGGGCGGTGCTGTTACTGCTCAACGTTCAGGCCGTCGCCAGCATCGCCGCACTGGACATCTGGCTGGCGCGACGACTGCTCGGCGCGGGAAGTCGGGCAGAGCTGACCCGCCGGGTCCACGAGCTGACCACCAGTCGGGCCGGAGTCATCGCCGCTGTCGACGCCGAACGGCAGCGCATCGAACGCGACCTGCACGACGGCCTCCAACAGCGACTGGTCGCCCTCGGCATGCTGCTCGGCCGGGCCCGCCGCGCCCGCGACGCCGACCGCACACACGCACTGCTCGCTCAGGCACACGAGGACGTGCAGCGGGCCATCGAAGAGTTGCGCGAGGTGGCGTGGCGGGTCTACCCGTCAGCGCTGGACGACAGCGATCTGGGTGAGGTCCTGGCCATCGTCGCCCGCGGATCCGAGGTGCCGGTGCGAATCCGCTGCGAGCTGCCGGTCCGCCCCGAGCGGCAGGTCGAGACGGTGCTGTACTTCGTCGCCTGCGAGGCGCTCACCAACGCCGCGAAGCACGCCGCCGCTACCCTGGTCACTGTCGAAATCGGAGTACGGGATGGGTGGATCCAAATGCGCGTACACGACGACGGCGTCGGCGGCGCGGAACCGACCGGACGTGGGTTGTCCGGGCTGGCGCGACGGGTCGCCGCGCTGGACGGCCGACTTCTGGTGACCAGCCCAGCCGGCGGTCCGACGACCGTGCTGGCGCAGCTGCCGTGCGCCTAGTCCTCGCCGAAGACTCGACGCTGCTCCGGGAGGGCCTGACGCGGCTGCTCGCCGACGAGGAGCACGAGGTGCTCGCGGCGGTCGGGACCGCCGACCAGCTTGTCGAGGCGGTCGGACGATCCCGTCCCGACGTGGTCGTCACCGACGTCCGGATGCCACCCGACCACACCGATGACGGGCTGCGGGCCGCCCTGGAGATCCGTCGCCGGTGGCCCGATACCGGCGTCCTCGTGCTCTCCCAGTACGTGGAGCGGCGTTACGCCGGGAGGCTGCTCGCGGACCGTCCCGAGGGGGTCGGCTACCTGCTCAAGGACCGGGTCGCCCAGGTGGACGACTTCCTCGACGCCCTCGACCGGGTGGCCGCCGGAGGCACCGCCCTCGACCCGGAAGTGGTCCGTCAGGTGGTGGCCGGCTCGGACCGTCCCGACCCGTTCGGTCGGCTCACGCCGCGGGAACGGGACGTGTTGCACGAGATGGCCCAGGGGCACACGAATCTCGCCATCGCCCAGCGGTTGCACGTATCGCAGAGCGCTGTCGAGAAGCATGTCAACGCCATCTTCGACAAGCTCGACCTCGCACACACAACGGGCTACAGCCGACGAATCCTCGCAATCCTGCGCTACCTGGGCTCCTGACCCGCCCAGGCTGTGGGCAGGGCATCGCGGCCGGCCACGCATGATCGACTCGGGTTTCCTGATGTCGGGGTGTCCGGGCGTCCGGGATGCCCCGCCTTCCGTGAACCCGAGTGGATCAACCCGGTGAGGGCTGGTTCGATGGCGTGGAGCCCGGTGCCGTGTGGGTGGTTTGTCGGTTTGTGGGGTGTGGCCGGGCGCACGCGTGGGCCGGAATCATGGCCGGGCCGGGGTCGTTACATACCCTGACGATCGCAGTACCAGCGGCCGGCCGAGGATCTCGGTGAGGAAGTCCGCCTCGGTCAGCTCGTCGTCGGGCCAGTC
>NZ_JBEYSL010000375.1:0-6843 GCF_040642735.1 Micromonospora sp. NPDC047753
GCTCCAGGTGGCGCCGATCGCGGCGCAGAACAAGGTGCTGTTCATCTCCGGTCCGGCCGCCACGGACGCGGTGACCGGCGTGAACACCGGGGCCCCCGCCGCACGTCGGCCGGAGAGAGGAAGGGAGGGAGGGAAGATGGCAACCGAGACACTGACCGCCGCGGCGACCGCGCCCGGGTCGAGCCCCCGCCGACGCAGGGGCGGCATCCGCAGCAACGAGAACCTCGCCGGCTGGCTCTTCGTCGCGCCGGTGATCGTCATCCTGGGGCTGTTCCTGCTGCTGCCGATCCTGATGGCGCTCTGGGTCAGCCTCACCGACTGGAACGGCCAGGGCAGCCCGTTCACCGGCGACGTCCCGTTCGTCGGCGGCCACAACTACACCCAGTTGTTCACCGAGGACGGGCTGGCCCGCCGCGACTTCATGACGAGCATCCGCAACAACATCTACTACGTGGCGATCGTGGTGCCGGCGGAGACGGTGCTCGCGCTCGGACTGGCGTTGGTCGTCAACAACCGGATGCTCAAGGGCAAGAGCTTCTTCCGCAGCGCCTTCTACTTCCCCTCGGTCACCAGCTCGGTCGCGATCAGCGTGGTGTTCCTGTTCCTCTTCGCCAACTCCGGCGCGGTGAACGCGCTGCTCGGCTTCTTCGGCATCGACGGCCCGGAGTGGTTCGCCGACTCCCGGGGCGTGCTGCACCTGCTGTTCGGCGCGGTCGGCGTGGACTCGCCACCGGCGGCACTGACCGACGGCGGCCCGTTCGGGCTGAGCTGGTGGGACTGGTTGGCCGGCCCGAGCGTGGCGATGATGTCGATCATCACGTTGGTCATCTGGACCACGTCCGGCACCTTCATGCTGATGTTCCTCGCCGGGCTGCAGAACGTGCCGGTGACGCTTGACGAGGCCAGCACCCTCGACGGCGCGTCCCGGTGGCAGCGCTTCCGGTACGTCACCCTGCCGATGATCAGACCCACCACCTTCCTGGTGCTCACCCTGGGCATGATCGGCTCCTGGCAGGTCTTCGACCAGGTGTACGTGATGAGCCAGGGCGACCCGGCCAAGACCACGCTCACCCCGGCGTACCTGTCGTACCGGACCGCCTTCCGGGACTTCGACTACGGCTCCGGCGCGGCGATCTCGTTCGTCCTGTTCCTGATCATCATCGTGCTCACCCTGATCCAGCGCCGGGCGCTGGCCGAGCGGGACACCGACCGGCCGCGACGCGGCTGGCGGCGTCGACGCGTACCGGAGAGGTCCTGAGATGGCAGTGCTCACCGACCGCCCGGCGGCGGCGCCCGCGCGGCGTCAGCAGCGCGCGGCCCGCACCCTCGCCACCCGCTTCCTGGGGTACGCCACACTCGTCTTCTTCGGGCTGGTGTTCCTCTACCCGTTCGTCATCCAGCTCGGCAACTCGCTCAAGACCGAGCCCGACGCGGCGGCGAACCCGCTGTCACCGTTCCCGGACCCGCTCACACTGGCCGGCTTCGAACGGATCTTCGCCGGCACCAACTTCCCGCTGTGGCTGGGCAACTCGCTGCTGGTGACGGTGCTGGTCACCCTCGGCCGGGTGTTCTTCGACTCGCTCGCCGGGTACGCGCTGGCCCGGCTGCGGTTCCGGGGCCGCGGCGGGCTGTTCGCCGCAGTCATCGCGGTGATGGCGGTGCCCGGGGTGGTGCTGCTCATCCCGAAGTTCCTGGTGCTCAACCAGCTCGGCCTCTACAACAGCTACGCCGGTCTGGTGGTGCCGCTGCTGGCCGACGCGGCGGGCGTGTTCATCATGAAACAGTTCTTCGAGTCGATCCCGGTGAGTGTCGAGGAGGCCGCCCGGATCGACGGGGCGAGCATCTTTCGTACCTTCTGGTCGGTGGTGCTGCCGATGGCGAAACCGGCGCTGATCACCCTGACCATCCTGTCGTTCCAGGGATCCTGGAACGAGTTCCCACACAGCCTGGTGTCGGTGCAGGACCCGGACCTGTTCACCCTGCCGCGCGGACTGGCCGACCTGGTCAGCGGCTCCCTCGGCAAGGGCACCCAGTACCCGCTCAAGCTCGGTGCCGCGTTACTGGCCACCATCCCGGTGGCGATCATCTTCGTGGTGTTCCAGCGGTACTTCGTCCGCGACGCCAACGACGGCTCCGACAAGGGCTGACCCGGTTCGGTGCGGCGGCCCCGACCGTGGGGCCGCCGCTTCGGTCACTCGACCTTGTCGGCCGGAACGGCCACGTGCAGGCGCACCTGAGGCACCAGCATGTCGTCGACGTCAAGCGCCCGGGCCGCGCCGTCGGGCTCCCAGCCGGTGCTGGTGAGGAACTTCCGGGTCGCCTCGTCACCGTCGAACGCCCAGGCCACCGCCCGACTCATGCCGTCCTCCCGCCACAGGTCGACGGCGGCGGCGAGCAGCCGACTACCGTGCCCACGCCGACCCCACCGCGGCTCCACCAGCAGGTCGGTCACCGCGGCCACATCCGGGCCGAGCGCGTCGGCCGGCTCACCGGGGGCGAGAGCCTCGCCGTCGGCCGGGCCGGAGGCGGCGAACCCCACCAGATACGATTGCTCGGCCTGTTCGACGGCGACCAGCACCCGGTGCGCGCCCGAGGGCGGCTCCAGCACGGCGGCGCTCCACCGCCGGGCGAGGAACGCCTCGTCCAGGTTGTCGAGCACATGCCGAGGGAGGATCCGGCGGTACGCGACCCGCCAGGTCGCGAGCTGGATGCGTGCGATCTCGCCGGCGTCCTCGGGACGCGCCGGGCGGACGTACCCGAGAGCCATGGGACGGAAGCCTACGCAGGGCGGGGGAGACGACGGTGGCGCAGGGTGCCAACAGGACGACCGCGCAGGTCGTCGGGGTGGTGGTGCTCGCCGCGGCGGTCACCGGGTTCCTCGCCGTCGCTGCCGTGCGGCACGGCTTCTTCGACCTGAAGGTCTACTACGGCGCGTTGACGTGGTGGGTGCACGACGGCGGGGAGATCTACGACTACCTCAAGCCGAACACCCAGTACGGCTTCACCTACCCGCCGTTCGCCGCCCTGGTCATGCTGCCGATGGCGTACCTGCCGTGGACGGCCGCGATCGTGGTGAGCGTCCTCGCCAGCGTGGCCACCACCACTGTGCTGATCTGGTGGCTCGTCGACCCGATCGCCCGCCGCGCCGGGTGGACCCGGTGGTTCGCCCTCGCCGTGGCGCTGTGCCTGGCCGCCGCGTTCGAACCGATGCGGGAGACCGTCAACTTCGGCCAGGTCAACACGCTGCTGCTCTTCCTGGTGGCGATGGACCTGCTGCGGCTGATGCCGGCCGGCAACCGGTGGACCGGGGTGGGCATCGGCCTCGCCACGGCGATCAAACTGACCCCCGGCGTGTTCATCGTCTACCTGCTGGTGACCGGGCGGTGGCGGGCGGCGCTCACCGCCAGCGGCACCGCCGCCGGGGTGTCGTTGCTGGCTGCCGCGCTCTTCCCGGACGCGTCCCGGGAGTTCTGGACCGAGGCCCTGTGGAACACCGGACGGGTGGGCGAGTTGGCCTTCGTCTCCAACCAGTCGCTGCGCGGGGTGGTCGCCCGGCTCGACCCGGAACACCCGAGCACACTGCTGTGGCTGCTGCTGGTGCTCGGCACCCTGGCGCTCTGGGCCTGGCGGTCCCGGGCCGCCGTCGCGGCCGGCGACGAGGCGACCGGCCTGGCGCTCACCGGCGCGGTGATGTGCCTGGTCAGCCCGGTCACCTGGGTGCACCACCTGGTCTGGCTGCTGCCCGCGTTGATCCTGCTCGTCGACAACGCGATGGCCGCGCCGGCCGGCCGCCGACGGCGGGTCCTGCTGGTCGCCACGACCATCGGGTACGCGCTGCTGATCAGCCGGACCGTCTGGGTTTGGGAAAAGGACTTCACCGGCGTCGACGGCTTCCTGGGCAGCAACGCCTACGTGTGGATCAGTCTGGCGCTGTTGGCCTTCCTGCCGATCCGCCGGTGGCTGACCCCGAACGGGTCAACCGTCGAGGCGTCCGGCGTACCGCAGCTCGACCAACCCGACCGGCGGGCCCCCACCGGCCAGCGGCACCTGGTAGGTCGACCGCTCACCGTCCGGTGACAGGCCGGCGCGTTCGCAGAACCGCCGGGCCCGCCGGTTGTCCGCCAACACCCACGCCCGGTAGTCGGCCCAGCCCCGCTCGGTGAGCCCGAACCGGGCGGCGTCCAGCAACGCCGCCGCGGTCCCGTCACCCCAGTGGGCCGGCTCCACGTAGAGCGCCACCACCTCGCCGACCGTCGGGTCCAGGTCGTCCCGGTCCTGGTTGCGGCGGTACGGACCGAAGGTGGTGAAGCCCACCACCGACCCGTCCACCTCGCCGAGCAGGGTGATGAACGGGTGTTCCGGGTCGGCGGTGCCGACGTCGCGACGACGCTGCGCCCAGGCCACCACGTTGAGCCGCCCGAGCACCTCGTCCGGCATGAATCCGGCGTAGCCCGCCTGCCAGCCGTGCACGTGTACCCGGGCGACCGCCTCGGCGTCGTCCGGCTCCTCCCGACGGATGGTCAGCATTGCACCGTTCTATGCCCCGTTGGTCGTCACGTCCAGCTTCCCGCACCGACGTCGTACCGATGAATTAAGGTCGCCGACGATGACCGCGCCGGAATCACTCTCTCTCGCCCAGGCCCGCCGTGTGGCGCTCGCCGCCCAGGGCTTCGCCGACCCGGCGCCGACGGGCACGCCCACCCGCCGGCACCTGCGTCGCGTGCTGGGCCGGGTCGGGCTGATCCAGATGGACTCGGTCAACGTGCTGCAACGCGCGCACTACCTGCCGCTCTACAGCCGGCTCGGGCCCTATCCGACCACGTTGCTCGACCAGGCCGCCTACCGACGCCCGCGTGACCTGTTCGAATACTGGGGGCATGAGGCGTCGCTGGTCCCGGTGGAGCTGCACCCGATGCTGCGCTGGCGAATGGCCCGGGCGCACAGCGAATCCTGGGGCGGCATGCGGCGGATCGCCCAGGAGCAGCCGGAGCTGGTCGCCTGGGTCCGGGACGAGGTGGCCGCCCGAGGGCCGCTGACCGCCGCGGAGATCGAGCACGACGCCCCCCGCGAGACCGGCAACTGGGGGTGGAACTGGTCGGCGGTCAAGCGCGCGTTGGAGTTCCTGTTCTGGGCCGGCGAGGTGACCGCCGCCGAGCGCAGCACCTCCTTCGCCCGCCGCTACGACCTGCCCGAGCGGGTGCTGCCAGCGGCGGTGCTGGCCGCGCCCACCCCGACCGACGCCGAGGCGTACCGGACGCTGGTTTCGCTGGCCGCGCGGTCCCTCGGGGTCGCCGCCGAGCCGGAGCTGCGCGACTACTTCCGGTTGCCGCTGGCCGGCGCCCGGCAGGCCGTCGCCGAACTGGCCGAGGCCGGTGAGCTGGTGCCGGTCACCGTGGCGGGCTGGCGACAGCCAGCTTGGCTGCACGCGTCCGCCCGGTTGCCGCGCTGGGTGCGGGGCAACACACTCGTCAGCCCCTTCGATCCGCTGATCTGGGAACGCGCCCGCACCGAGCGGCTGTTCGACTTCACCTACCGGATCGAGATCTACGTTCCGGCGCCACAGCGGGTCTACGGCTACTACGTGTTGCCGTTCCTGCAGGGCGACCGGTTCACCGCCCGGGTCGACCTGAAGGCCGATCGGAAGGCCGGGGTGCTGCTCGTGCCGGCCGCCTGGCTCGAACCCGGCGCCGACCCAGGGGAGACCGCCGTCGCGCTCGCCGCAGAGCTGTACCGCCTGGCTGGCTGGCTCGGCCTGGATGCCGTGGCCCCGCCAGCGGCCGGTGATCTGGCTGGTCCGCTCAGCGCCGCGTTGGCCGGCGTGTCCGGTGTACCGTGAGCGCGTGACGAGCGCTCCCGGACCGGTCGACCAGCCGCACCCAGCCCCCGGCGCGGTCCACACGGCGCCGACCGACGGTGGCACGGGTCCCGACGGCTTCGATTCCGCTGGCTCTGGTCCCGGCGGCTTCGGTCCCGTCGGCTCTGGTCCCGTCGGCTTTGGTCCCGGCGGCTCGGGTCCGGAGGGTTGGCCGACCACCCCGCCAGGTGGCTACCCGGCGCCTGAGCCGGACCGGCTCACCCGATTCGTGTTGCGGCTCTACGAACGCTCCCCGCGCTGGGCAGTGCCGCTGGCCGCGGTCGGCTGCGTCGCGATCGGCATGAGCTACGCGCTGCTCAGCAACCCGACCTACGCCGACCCGGATGCCGCGCCCACCTGCCTGCTCAAGTTGACCACCGGGCTGGACTGCCCGGGCTGTGGTGGCACCCGAGCACTCTGGTACGTGCTGCACGGCGACCTGCCGGCCGCCGCCCGGCACCACTTCCTGTTCGTCTTCGCGCTGCCGTTCCTCGCGTACCTCTTCGTGGCCTGGGCGGGAAACCAGGCGTTCGGTTGGCGCCTACCCGAGCTGCGGATCAGCTCGAAGGTCATCGGCGGCTTCCTGGCCGCGTGGCTGGCCTTCTCGGTGCTCCGCAACCTGCCCTGGGCGCCGTTCACCTCGCTCTACGTCTGACCGCGCTGCTACTGGCCGGGCTGCGGCTGGCCTCCCTGCACGGGCGTCCGCTGCGGCTGCCGCTGCCCGGCGGGCTGCCACCGGCCGCACCGCTACCAACCGCGTTGCTGCCGGCCGTACTGCTACCGACCGCGTTGCTGCCGGCCGTACTGCTCGCCGCGCTGCTGCCCGCGGGGCTGCCGTCTGACGCGCCGTCGCCCGACCTGCCGCCGCCCGATGGGCCGTCGCCCGATGGGCCGTCGCCCGATGGGCCGTCGCCCGATGGGCCGTCGCCCGATGGGCCGTCGCCCGATGGGCTGTCGCCCGACCTGCCGCCGCCCGATGGGCCAGATCT
>NZ_JBEYSL010000376.1:0-6837 GCF_040642735.1 Micromonospora sp. NPDC047753
GATGACCGACCCGTTCGGCCTCTGTGAACTCACCCGCTCCTTCACCAGCACCGACCACCTGACGGTCATCCCGCAGGTCACCCCGCTGCCGTCGGCCTTCGGCTGGATCTTCACCGAGATGGGCCGCCAGCCGTGGATCGTCTTCGGCGAGATGCTCACCCGCAACGGGGTGTCGCGCAGCGTCTCGCTGGCCGAGGTCCTCACCTCGTTCACCGCGTTCACGCTGATCTACGCCACCCTCGCCGTGATCGAGGTCAAGCTGCTGCTGCGCTACGCCAAGGCCGGCGTACCCGACGTCAGCGAGCAACCTCCCACCGACGACACCGACGACGCCGAGCGCCCGCTCGCCTTCGCCTACTGATCCCGGAGCCCATCGTGGAACTGACCACCATCTGGTTTCTCCTCGTCGCCGTGCTGTTCACCGGGTACTTCATCCTGGAGGGCTTCGACTTCGGCGTCGGCATGCTGCTGCCCGTGCTCGGCCGCGACGACCGGGAACGCCGCGTCCTGATCAACACCATCGGCCCGGTCTGGGACGGCAACGAGGTGTGGCTGATCACCGCCGGTGGCGCCATGTTCGCCGCGTTCCCCGAGTGGTACGCCACCCTCTTCTCCGGCTTCTACCTGCCGCTGCTGCTGATCCTGCTGGCCCTGATCGCCCGGGGCGTCGCCTTCGAGTACCGGCACAAGCGCCCCGAGGCGTCCTGGAAGCGTCGCTGGGACGCGGCGATCGTGGTCGGCTCGCTGCTGCCGGCGATCCTGTGGGGCGTCGCCTTCGCCAACATCCTGCGCGGCGTGCCGCTGGACGCCGACCACGAGTACGTCGGCGGCCTGCTGGACCTGCTCAACCCGTACGCCCTGCTGGGCGGTGCGACCACCCTCGCGCTGTTCCTCACCCACGGCGCGGTGTTCCTCGCCCTGAAGACCACCGGCGACATCCGTGAGCGGGCGGGCGCGCTCGCCGTGCGCCTGGGTGTGGGTGCCGCCGTGCTCGCGGTCGGGTTCCTGACCTGGACGTTGAACATCCGCTCCAGCGCGGCCGCCGTCGTGCTCGCCGTCGGCGCGGCCCTCGCTTTGCTCGGTGGTCTGGCCGCCGCCCGGGTACGCCGGGAAGGCTGGGCGTTCACCGGCACGGCCGTGGCGATCGGCCTGGCGGTGGCGACCCTGTTCGCGGCGCTGTTCCCGAACGTGCTGCCCTCCACCCTGGACGCGGCCGGCACGCTGACGGCTACCAACGCCGCGTCCACCCCGTACACCCTGAAGATCATGACCTGGGTGGCGGTGATCTTCACTCCGGTGGTGCTGGCCTACCAGGGGTGGACGTACTGGGTGTTCCGCAAGCGCATCGGCGTGGCCAACATCCCGCAGCACTGACCGCCGGAAGCGGGGAAATCGCGTCGATCTTGCACTTCCGGTCGTCGATCTGCACGAAATGCCGGTAAAGCCGCGACAGTAACTGCAAGATCGCGCACCAGCCGGGCCGGCGCAGCGCGGGGGCGTCGGGAAAATCGGGCGGTTGGTGGGGGGTGGGTTCGTTTACGGTGTGCCGATGCCCGCCACTGTGCACGTACGCGAACTCACCGCCGACGACCTCGACGCCGCCTGGGAGCTGGGCCGCTTCGCGTTCGGCTCCGACCCGCAGCGCCCGGCGCCCGCGCCGGCGCCGGTGCCCGGCCTGACCCGTTACGGCGCGTTCGACGACTCCGGTCGGCTCGTCGGCAAGGCCGTCGACCTGCACCACGACCAGTGGTGGTCCGGGCGGGCGGTGCCGGCCGCAGACGTGGCCGGGGTGGCCGTCGCCCCCGAGGCCCGTGGTCACGGCGTGGCGCGAGCCCTGCTCAGCGCGCTGCTGCGCGGCGCCCGCGACCGTCAGGCGGCGATCAGCGCGCTTTATCCGACCGTCGCCGCCCCGTACCGGGCCTGCGGGTGGGAGGCCGCCGGGGTGCTGCGCACCGTCGACCTGGCCACCGCCGCGTTGCCCCGGCACCGGCCCGCGTCGCACCTCACCGTCCGGGCCGGTACGCCCGCCGACCTGCCAGCCGTCGACGCCCTGTACGAGCGGGTCACCCGGCACCGCAACGGCATGCTGACCCGCCGGGGTGAGCTGTTCGACGCCGCCGACCGCGGTCTGCCCGGCGACGGGGTCACCCTCGTCGAGGCCGACGGCGAACTGGTCGGTTACGCCATCTGGCAGCGGGGCCGGGGCTACGGGGCGGATTCGGTGCTCACCGTCGACGAGGCCCTCGCTGTCACGCCCGAGGCCGCCCGGGAGATCGTCGGGGTGCTCGGCAGTTGGGCCAGCGTCGCGCCGACGCTGCGGCTGTGCCCGCTCGACGGCGACGCGGTCAGCGTCGTCCTGCCGTTGGAGTCGGCCCGCGACCACGAGCGGGACCTGTGGATGCACCGACCGGTGGACGTCGCCCGCGCGGTGAGCGCGCGGGGGTGGCCCGCCCACGCCCGGGGCGTCGTCGACTTCGCCCTCACCGATCCGCTCGCCGAGTGGAACACCGGCACCTGGAGGCTGACCGTCGCCGACGGCGACGCCGAGCTGACCCGGGTCGTCGGCGAGGCCGACCTGCGGTTGGACGTGCGCGGTTTCGCCCTGCTCTACGCCGGTGCCGCGCAGGCCCGCTCGGTCGCGCAGGCCGGGCTGCTGCACCACAGCCCGGGTGTCGACCCGGGCGCGCTCGACCTCCTGGCCTGCGGCGGGCCCGCGCAGTTGCTCGACTACTTCTGACCGGCGGGCCGATGGTTTCCGTCTCCGAAGTGGGAACTCGGCGGCGGCAGCGGACAGATACAGGTGTGACAGCCGAGATGCGGGCCCGGATCCGGGCCGGAGACTCCGACGCGTTGGGCGAGCTCTTCGACGAGCACGCCGAGGCGGTTCATCGACATGCGCTGTGGAGCGGAAGCGATGCGGCGCACGCCGAGGACGTGGTGTCGCTGACCTTCCTCGAAGCGTGGCGGATCCGCGAATCCCTGCGCCCGGACGGGGACGGTCTGCGGCCGTGGCTGCTCGGGATCGCGACAAACGTCCTGCGCAACCGCCGGCGGGCGGCGCGCCGGCACCGGGAGGCGTTGCGGCGGCTGCCGGTACGCGACACCGTCCCCGACTTCGCCGAGGCGGTGGTCGACCGGATGCACGACGCCGACCAGGTGGCCGCCGCCCTGGCGGGACTGCGGGCGTTGCGCCGCGCCGACCGGGAGGTGTTCCTGCTCTGCGTGTGGTCGCAACTGGACTACGCGGCGGCGGCCGAGGCACTGGGCGTACCCGTCGGGACCGTGCGCTCCCGACTGTCGCGGGCCCGGACCCGGCTGCGGGCGCTGGCGCAGCAGGAGCTGACCGGCACCCGGATGACCCCCGTCGAGCAGGGAGAGTACCGATGAGAGAGCCCACCGCCCTGCCCGTGCCGGCCCTGTCGGCGGTGCGCCGACAGGCACTGCGGCATCATCTGCTGACCGAGGTCCGGCGGCCGTCGCGGCGGCCACGACGGATGCGGGTGCTCGTGCCGGTGGCGGGCGTGCTGACCGTCGCGGTCGCGGCCGGGATGGTCGCCCAACCGTGGTCGCCGGACAGCGCGCCACTGATCGTCCCGGTCGAGCAGGGGGAACGCGTCGGGGCGTCACTGCTGCTCAACCGGATGGCCGCGGTGGCCACCGGCAGGCCGGGGCCACCGCCCGGCGAGGGCGGGTACGTCTACATCAGGAGCCGGGGCGCCTTCGCCGAGCTCGGTGACGGCCCGGCCCGACTGCGACCGGTGCACGAGCGGGAGATCTGGATCCCCCGGCACGAGCGGGGTGACGGCCTGGTGCAGCAGCCGTTCTTCGACGCTCCGATCGTCGGCGTGATCCCGCAGCGAGAGACGCTCACGGACGTGACACCGAACGCGGCGCTGGTCGACCTGCCCGAGGACCCGGACGCCCTGCTGGCGAAGCTGTACCGGGAACGTCAGCAGCGGGGCCGGGGCAACAGCCGCGACGGCGCGGCGTTCACCGCGATCGGCGACATCCTGCGCGAGTCGTTGGTGCCGCCGGTCACGAGCGCCGCGCTCTACCGGGCCGCGGCGAAGATCCCCGGGGTCGAGGTGGTGCGCGGGGTCACCGACGCGGCCGGGCGGCGGGGGATAGCCGTCGCGCACACCGAGCGGAGCCGCCGCGACGAGTGGATCTTCGATGAGCAGAGCTTCGACTACCTCGGTGAGCGCAGCTATCTCGTGGCGGACACCGTCGACGGGCCGGCCGGGACGGTGCTGGGCACGACAGCGGTGCTGCAACGGGCCGTCGTGTCGGAGCTCGGGCAGCGCCCGGCGCGGTAGGGGCCCCGGGGGGCCGGCTCCAGGCTCCGTGTCCTGGATGCCGGCCGCCCGGCGGTGGCGTCCGGTCAGGCCGGGGTCGCCGCCAGCTCGGCGTTCGCGTGTTGGGTGACGATGGTGAGCACCCGCGCTGCCGTGCTGGCCTCGTCGGTGGGGATTCCCGCGTACAGCCGGGCGCTGAGGTCGGCGACGGCGGCGACGACTGTTGCACCACCACAGCCGGCACTGACAGCCCTCAGCGGGCCTCGCGCAGCTCCGCCAGCCGGGCCTCGATCTCGGCCAGCTCGGCGCGCAGCTTCTCGGCCTGCTGCTCCGCCTCGGCCCGCTCGGTGCCGAGAATCTGCTCCACCGCCTCCTGCACCCCCGGCACGTCGACCAGGGCCACCATCTTCAACGCCTCCGCCGGCTTCACCACGTACGGCTTCGCCAACGCCTTGCTGCCCTGCTGCGCGGCGACGGTCCACTCCCCGTCGGCGTACGCCAAGGTCACGGTGAGGCCCGCGGGGCTCTTCGGCTTGACGGCCTTGACCGCCCGCCGCGCCGGCGGCCTCTCCGTCTGCTCCACCTTCGGCTCCTCCTGTCGCTGCGCGGGCACCCGCGGCGTGTCCAACACGAACTCCGGCGCGGCCACCGCCGGCGGCTCGGGATCGGGCTCCGGCTTCGGCTCCACCACCCGACGAGTGACGCCCTTGGGCGCCACGGCCAGGTCGGCGGGGGAGAACGGCAACTCGTCGCGACCGAAGCGCACCACCACGAACTCGTCGGACACCTCCGGGTCGGTCAGGTCGATCACCTGACCGACCTGACCGGCGATCTGCCCCGCCGACGCGGTGAACACCACCCGCGGTTTACGCCCGGCCGCCAACGACTCCCGGATGCTCTGCACCTCGCTAGTGGACAAACCCTGGCCGGCATCCATCACAACCCTCTTCCGTACACCTGTTTGATTGCTGTCTTGATACCAGCCGACTGCGACACCCGCCGCACGGGGCTCACACCCGCTCAGCCGCCCAGCGCCCGCAGCGCCCGGTCCGCGTGCTCGTTCATGCTGACCTCGCTGTGGATCACCTCGATGATCCGCTGGTCGGTGCCGATGACGAACGTCATGCGCTTCATGCTCAACGGTCCCAACGGCACCCGCCGCTTGACCCCGAACTGCTGCGCCACCGCGCCGTCGGCGTCCGACAGCAGCGGATAGTCGAAGCCGTGCAGCTTCGAGAACTCGGCCTGCTTCGCCACCGGGTCGCGGCTGATGCCCACCCGCGTCGCGCCCAGCGCCGTGAACTCCGCCGCGAGGTCGCGGAAGTGGCAGCTCTCCGCCGTGCACCCCCGGGTCATCGCCGCCGGGTAGAAGAACAGCACCACCGGTCCCGCCGCCAGGAACTCCGACAGCCGCCGCGGCGTGCCCGTCTCGTCCGGCAGCTCGAAATCCTGCACCACGTCGCCGACACCCACACCCGCCACCGCGCACCTCCATCGTCTGATCGACCGCGCGGTGAGCGTAAGCGATCACACCCCGAGCGCCGCCAACTCGTCGGCCTGGCGTCGTCCGGCCAGCAGGGACACCCCGCTGTCGCGTCCCGACGCCCGCCGCATGTGACCCTCCTCTCGAGGACCGATCCGCGCCGGTCACGGTAGCGTCGGCACGAGCATCGCCCAGCCGTCAGACTCTCCGGGAGGCACCGTGGCACCCGTCACCGTCATCACCGGCGGCGGCCGGGGCATCGGCGCGGCCACCGCCCGTCGGCTCGCCGCCACCGGTCACCACGTGGCCCTGTGCTACCGCCGCGACGACGCCGCGGCCGCCGCCGTCCTGGCCGACCTGCGGGCCGCCGGCGCACAGGCCATCGCGGTACGCGCCGACACCACCGACCCCGAACAGGTGCACGCCCTGTTCGACGCCGCCGCGCAGCTCGGCCCGCTCACCGGCCTGGTCAACAACGCCGGCGTCACCAGCCTGATCGGACCGTTCACCGAGCTGCGCGTGGAGGACCTGCGCCGGGTCGTCGACGTCAACCTCGTCGGTTACGTCCTCTGCGCCCAGCAGGCCGCCCACCGGCTCACCGACGGTGGGGCGATCGTCAACGTCTCGTCGGCGGCCGCGACCCTCGGCAGCCCGGGGGAGTACGTGCACTACGCCGCCGTGAAGGCCGCCACCGACACCCTCACCGTCGGCCTGGCCAAGGAACTCGCCCCGAAGGGCATCCGGGTCAACGCCGTGGCCCCCGGCATCGTGCGCACCGACATCCACGCCGACTCCGGGGTCCCCGACCGTGCCGACACCGCCGTCGGTCGCATCCCGCTGGGCCGCGCCGGCGAACCCGACGAGATCGCCGCCGCCATCGCCTGGCTGCTCGGCCCGGACGCCTCGTACGCCACCGGGACCGTGCTGCGCGTCGGCGCGCGGAGTGGGGCGGGCGAACTGGACGGTGTCAGGCGCGTCGCGCTGGCTGAACGCGGTCAGGATGATCACCGGGGCGATCCGGGCACCGGCGATACGCTCGGCGGCGGCCAACCCATCCAT
>NZ_JBEYSL010000377.1:0-6799 GCF_040642735.1 Micromonospora sp. NPDC047753
CGGGAGGGAGGGCGGGAGGGCGGGCGGGAGGGGGGCGGGAGGGCGGAAGGGGGGCGGGAGCAGGGGGTCAGGGGCGGGTTAGCTTGGCTAGGGCGTCTAGCTGGGTGGGGTCGGAGAGGGCGGAGCCGACGGCCACCACGCGTACGCCAGCTTGCAGGAACGCGCCGGCGTTGCTGGCGTCCAGGCCGCCGGTGGCGACGAAGCGCAACTGCGGCAGCGGGCCGGCGACGGCCTTGAACCAGGCCGGCCCGAGGGCGATCGCGGGGAACGCCTTGAGCCAGGTGAGGCCGTGCCGCAGTGCCTGCTGGGCCTCGGTCGGGGTGGCCACGCCGGGCAGGTGCGGCAGGCCACGTGCGGCGGCGGCGTCGGCGACCGCGAGGTCCAGGCCGGGCGCGACGGTGAACCGGGCGCCCGCGTCGGCCGCCGCGGCGACCTGTTCGACGTCGAGCACGGTGCCGGCACCGACGATCCGGTCGCGCTCGGCCCCCGCCTCGACGGCGGCCCGCAGCGCCGGCACCGCGTCGGCGGTGGCCACCGGAACCTCCACCACGTCGATGCCGAGGTCCCAGGCGCGCTCGGCGAGCCGAACGGTCTCGGCGACCGGCAGGCCGCGCAGGATCGCCATCACCCGGGCGCCGCCGAAGATGTGATCGAAGTCCGGTGTGGTCATGGTGCACTCCATCCGATGTCGCGGTGGGACTGTTGCTGCTGGTCGGGTCGCAACCCGGCGGCCCGGCTCAGGTCGTCGCCCCCGGGTCGGTCAGGTCGAGCGGCGACCAGGCGTCGGCGGGGGCGCCGATGAGTTTCTCGAACCAGGTCCACGGCGGTACGGGGGCGTTGTCGCCGCTGCTCGTCAACGCCTGGGCGGCGACGAGGTGGCCGAGGCGCAGCCGCCGCACCGGGTCGAGGCCGCGTAGCAGCCCGGCGAGGTAACCGGCGGCGAACGCGTCTCCGGCGCCGACCGGCTCCACCACTGTCACCCGGGGCGCGGGCACGAAGACCGGTTCGGCGTCACGGACCAGTGCGGTGGCGCCCACCGCGCCGTCCTTGACCACCACCGTCTGCGGATCGGGCAACAACTCGCGTACGGCGGTCGGGTCGGTGGTGCCCCAGAGGGTCTCCGCCTCGTCCTGCCCGACGAAGACGAGGTCGCAGCGGTTGGCGAGGTCGCGCAGCACCGGTGCGGCCTGCTCGGCGGACCACAGTCGGGCCCGGTGGTTGACGTCGAAGCTGACCAACGCCTGCGCCAACGGCCGGTCGGTCACCGCGTGCTCGACAAGCGCCCGGCAGGACGCGGAGAGCGCCGGGGTGATTCCGGACAGGTGCAGCACCCGGGCACCGGCCAGCGCCGGGTCGGCCAGCGTGGCGGGGTCCATCCGGGCGGCCGCCGAACCGGCCCGGTAGTAGTGCACGGTGGTCCCCTCCGGGCCGGGGTCCTTGACGTACAGGCCGGTGGGGGCGGTCGGGTCCACGCAGACCTGGTCGACGCGGACGCCGGCGGCGGCGACGTGCCGGACGACGGCCCGACCGAAAGGGTCGTCGCCGACCCGGCTCACCCAGGTCGTCACGTGGCCCAGGTGGGCCAGGTAACCGGCCACGTTGGACTCGGCCCCGCCGACCGAGACGGCGACCCGCTCGGCGCGCTCCAGCGGCTCACCCGGCGCGGGGCAGAGCACCACCATCGTCTCCCCTACCGCTGCCACCTCGATCGACGGAAGGCCGGCCGGGACACTCGGCTGGTCAGGTCGGGGGGCGGTCGGCATCGGGCACACATCCTCGCGGCGGGGGTGCTGGGCGTCGCCGAGCCTAGGTGTCCCACGCGGGACGGGCAAGCGGTGTCCCGCTGGTCAGGGCAACGTCAACCCGTACGCGGCCAACACCTCCGCGATCGGCTGGTAGTAGGTGGTGCCGCCGGCCGTGCAGTTACCGGTGCCGCCGGAGAGGATGCCGAGGATCCTGCCGGTGGAGGCCACGTAGAGCGGTCCCCCGCTGTCCCCCGGTTCGGCGCAGATGTTGGTGCGGATCAGGCCGTAGATCACGCCGGTGGCGTAGTTGACGGTCTGGTTGAGACCGGTGACGGTGCCGCAGCGCACGCCGGTCGTGCTGCCGCTGCGGCACACCGCCTGACCGATGTACGCGCTGCCGGGGCCATTGATGGTCAGCAGGCCGGGGTAGGTGTAGACCGCGCTCGGGTGGGCGATCCGGCCGGTGTAGCGGATCAGCCCGTAGTCGTTGGTGGGGTAGCTGGTTGCGGTGCGGGTGCCGAGCACCGTGGTCTGGGCGCTGTCGGTGTACCAGGTGGCGGCGGTGGTGGTGCAGTGCCCGGCGGTGATCACGTAGTAGGTGCTGCCGCTGCGCGCGTTCGCGCCGAGCGAGCAGCGCGCGCCGCTGCCGTAGATGCCCTGCCCGCCGGCGATCAGCGGGCGCAGGGTTCCGGGTTCGCGGCGCAGCAGCACGCCGGCCCGGTCGGTCACCAACCGCAGCGCGGCCACCTCGCTGGGGGCCACTGTGTCGTCGACGGTGAGGGTCATCCGACCGGTGGCGGGGTCGAGACCCCAGGCGGTGCCCGCGGTGCGTACCCCGGTCAGCGTGGCCGTCGGGTCGGCGGCGGGCGCGGCGGCCCGGTCGGGGACGGCGGCCTGCGCCGCGCCAGGAGCGACGAGCAGCAGGGCGGTCAGGACGAGGGCGACCAGCGGGGAGCGGCGCATCCGAACCTCCGGAGAGATCGAGATTAATGGATGCAGTCAAGCATCGCCCGGCCTCCGACGCCCTGGCAACCTTCGGCCGCCCGCTTCCCCGACCGGCGGGAATCGCCGATCCGGGGACGGGCCGCGCCGGCACCGCCGATAATCCTCTTAAGACACGGCGGGAGGCCGGGCATGAGTACCGGAGGCACCGCGGCACTGGTACGCCGGCCGGACGGGTCGACCCGGGCCACGTTGCTGGAGTTGCTCTTCGACGTGGTCTTCGTGGCGGCCCTCGCGCTGACCTCGACGCTGTTGACCGAGAACCTTTCCTGGTCCGGCGGCGCGAAGGTGCTGCTGATGTTGACGGCCATCTGGTGGACCTGGTCGGTCACCGCCACCACCACCGAGTTCTACGACCCGCAGCAACGCCCCATCCAGGCCATCCTGATGATCGCCATGGTCGGCTCGGTGGGGATGGCGGCGTCCCTGCCGATGATCACCGACGGGCACGCGATGATCTTCGCGGTCGCGTACGTCGGTACGCACATTTCTCGCGGGATCATCCTGATCACGACGTTGCTCCGGCAGCGCCACCGGGCGGCCACGATCCGGGCCACCCGGTTCCTGTTCTGGTTCGTGGTGTCGGGCGTCTTCTGGATCACCGGCGGGGTGACCGGCGACGTGAACTGGCCGCTCTGGACCATCGCCATCGCGATCGACCTGCTCTCGTCGGCGGCCCGCTACCCGACACCCCGGTTGGGCCGGGTGCCGATCGACCAGTACGAGCGGACCACCGGGCACCTGGGCGAGCGGTACCAGCAGTTCGTGATCCTGGCCCTCGGCGACATCATCCTGGTGCCCACCATGCGGGTCAGCCGCACCGATCTCGACGGCGTACGGGTCACCGCGTTGTTCTGCGCCTTCGGCCTCATGCTGCTGATGTGGCAGGTCTACGTCTTCCGAGCCGGCGAGTTGCTGGAAGCCGGGGCGAGGGCGGGCCGGCCGGCGCGGGTGGCCCCGTACACCCATCTGGTGATGCTGGCCGGCGTGGTCGGCACGGCGGCCGCGTTCGACCTGGTCGTCTCGCGGCCGACCGGGACGACACCGGCGCGGTGGCTCCTGCTGATCATCGGCGGCCCGATCCTGTTCGTGGTCGGCCGCGCGCTGTTCACCCTGCTCGTGTCGACGAACGTGCCGTGGCGGCGGATGAGCTGCCTGATCGTGCCGCTGCTGGTGCTGCCCTGGGCCGGCCACTGGCCGCCGGTGCTGGTCACCGTGGTCGTGGCGCTGGGGTTGGCCGCTCACGTCCTGCTCCCTGGAGCGGCCCGGGAGACCACGCCGGGCCTGCGGTTTCGACAATCCGGCGACTGACCCTGCTCACTCAGGCGACGTGTCGGGCGGCCCACTCGGCGAGGTCCCGGGCGCACGCGTCCACCGACTCCTGCCAGCTCCGGGCCGCGCCGTCGCCCGCCTCGTCGCTGACCTGCTTGACCAGCCGGCACGGTACGCCGGCCTGCGCGGCGGCCCACGCCACCGCGTACCCCTCCATGTCGACCAGGTCGGCGCGCTGCGCCAACCGGTCCCGCTCCGCGTCGTCGGCCACGAAGGTGTCACCGGTCGCGAGCACCGCGCCCTCGGCGGCCAACGACAGCGGCGCCCCGTAGGTCTCGCCGGTGAGCGTGCGCAGCAAATCGGTGTCCAGGTCGTGCTGGAGCACTGTGGCGACCTCGTGGATGCCGGCCAACCCGGGGCGCAACGCGCCCGCCGTACCCAGATTGAGCAGCAGGGCAGGGCGCGGCCCGGCGGCCAGCACCGCGGCCACCGCGCTGGCGGCGTTCACCTTGCCCATGCCGGTGAGCAGGACCGGCAGCTCGGGCGGCAGGTAGCGGGCCTCCTCCCCCACGGCAAGAACCACCAGCGGACGATCGGCGCGGACCGTACCTCGAAGATTCACCGGAGCATCGTACGAGCCGGCCGGTGGGCCGTCGAGGTCAGTCGTCGGTGAAGCGGTACAGCACGAAGTCCTTCTCCGCGCCGCAGGCGATCACGCGGGTGTTCCACGAGCAGGAGGAGCTGCGCACGTCCTTCAGCTCACCCAACTCGTCGACCTCCCCGGACTCGGCCCACACCCCGGCCAGCACCCGGTTGTCAGCGACCACGCTGGGCGCCTTGGCGAAGACCAGCAGGTTGCCCGCGTCCAGGCGGACCGCCACCCCGCCCCGGTCCCGCAGCACCGGCTTGCCGGCGGCGTCGAAGACGGCGACGGTCGGCTCCGGCAGCTCCCGTTGGGCGAGCACCTGCTCACCCAACGGAACCAGACCGGTCACGCCCGGCGCCGACCAGCTCTTCATGCGCTCGCCCTCGGTGACCGCCACCACCTCGGTGCGCGCGACGTCGTTGTTCGGCACCTGCAACAGGCAGGCTCGCCGCTCACCGCAGGCCACCAGTTCCTTCGGGCGGTACTCGTCGTTGCCGGAGCGGTGCAGCACCACCGGCTCGGCGTCCGAGTTCAGGTCGTACGCGAGCAGCTGGTAACCACCCTCGTTGGCGGCCACGTACAGGCGGTCCTCGTGGGCGACCACCAGATCGTCGAGGTCGGCGACGCTGCCCCACTGGCGCAGCACGGCGCCGGATGCCATGTCGAGCAGCCGCACCGACCGGTCCGCACCCACCTGGACGAGTCGCCGCCCCTTGCTCGTCCACGGGTTGCGGGGCGTGCCGTCGAGGAAGGCCGGCCCGCCCGCCGCCGCGTCGGTGCCGACCGGTCGGACCACGGTACGGCCGCCGGCGTACTGGCCGCGGGGGTTGGGCTCGGTCCACTTCGCCGAGCCGTTGGTCAGGCGCAGACCGAC
Source organism: Micromonospora sp. NPDC047753 (assembly GCF_040642735.1). NCBI lineage: Bacteria > Bacillati > Actinomycetota > Actinomycetes > Micromonosporales > Micromonosporaceae > Micromonospora > Micromonospora sp. NPDC047753. The sequence continues at coordinate 5,540 of NZ_JBEYSL010000377.1, forward strand.
CAGTTCGTCGGCGGTCCGGTCCACCAGCACCGCCGTGTCGTCGGCGAAGTAGACGTCGTCGTCACCACGCAGAACGCGTTGCCAGCGCTGCTCGCCGGTGCGGCCGTCGAGGACGGCCAGCGGTCGGGGGGTGCCGTCGCCCGGCGCGTCGGCGAGGACCGCGACCGCCCCGGGGACGGCGATGATCGCCTCCCAGTCGTTGGCCCGCACGTCGGTCTGCTCGCGCCACAACTCGCGGCCGTTGCCCGCGTCGACGGCCACCACCTCCAGCCGGTCGTCCGGCAGCGCAAACGCCAGGTAGGCCCGGTCGTCGAGCACCGCAGTCCACATGTCGAGCGGCCGTTCGGCGCCGGCTGACAGGCGGGACAGCTCGCGCAGCGAGGCGAACTCCAGATCCGGGTAGCGGTCCCGGGTCAGGTAGAGCGTCGCCGCGGTGGCCACCCCGGCGAGGGCCAGCACCGCGCCGAGCACCACCCAGCGCGCCCGAGGCCAGCGGGTCGCGCCGGCCGGCGGGGTCGGGGTGGCGCCGACCAGGCCCGGCCCCTGGGGCGGGCCTGCCGGCGGGGTGGATCCCGGCCAGGGCTGCGACGGTACGACCGGCGCGGGGGCTCCGGCCGGGGCGGGCGGGCTGACGGGGTTCGCCATCGGCGGGCTCACGGGACGGGGCGCGGGCGGGCTCACCGGAGCCGGCGCGGGTGGTGCGAGCGGCGGTCCCGCGTACGCCGGGGCGGGGAGCGGCTTGCGCAGCGGCAGGTCGGTCAGGGCACCCTCGGCCACCGGCAACTCGGGCTGGTCCAGCACCGTCGGCGCGATCCCCAGCTCGGCGTGGAGCATGCGGGCCACCAGCGGGATCCGTGACGACCCGCCCACGAGGAACAGCCCGTCGAGCTGATCGGGTCGCAGCCCGGCGGCGGCGATGACCTCCCGGGCCCGCTGCACCGCCCGGCGCAGCAGCGGCGTGGCCACCCGCTCGACGTCCGCCCGGGTCAGCTGGATCGTCTCGGCCACTCCCGGCACCGCGACCGGGGCGACAGAAGACCGGGACAGGGTTTCCTTCGCCCCACGTACCTCGTCCCAGAGCCGGACCTGGTCACGGCGCTGCGCCGGATCCGCCGGTCGGGTGAGCCGGGCCCACTGCCCGGCGTGCCGCTCACCGACCAACTCGGGGTAGGCGATCTTGTCGGCGTTGAGGCCGTCAAGCAGCCTGGCCAGGTCGGCGCCCGCGCTCCGCTCCCACCAGTCGCCCTCGGGTTCGCGTTG
>NZ_JBEYSL010000378.1:0-6732 GCF_040642735.1 Micromonospora sp. NPDC047753
GTAGCGTTCGAGGGTCTGTCCACCCTTGATGGTCAGGCCCTTGATGGTGAGGTGACCGCCCGCGCCGACGTTGAGGATGCGGAAGTAGTCCGCGGTGGCTTCCCGGGCGATCGTCGTGTGCTCACCCTTCAGGGTGATGCGCTCGGTGATGACCGGCAGGCCGTTGCCCTGGTAGTCGTTGCGGCTCAGGTTGTAGGTGCAGCCCTTGGCCAGCTCCAGCACACCGCCGTGCTTGTTGTTGGCGAACACGATCGCCTGAATCAGCTTGTCGGTGTCGCAGGGCACCTCCTTCCCGCGCTCGTGGTCCTTGTCCCGGTCCTTGTCCCGGTCCTTGTCCTTGTTCCGGTCCTCGTCCTTGTTCCAGTCGCGCGACTCGTCACCCCGCTGGTCGCCGTCCTTGCTGACCTGTGCGGTGTTCCAGTTCAAGCCGACCGCTCCGGCGCTGCCCGCGACGCCCACCGCCGCGAGACTGATCACGCCCGTCAAACCGGCCACGCCACTGGCGAGCCAGAGCTTGCGGCGGCTCTTTGCCGTCGCCCGCCCGGAGGCTTCGTTGTTCGTTAGGTAGTTGGACATCGGAGCTCTCTGCCCTCTCCTCGTACCAGACAGGGTCGCCGCCGTCAGACGGGCGTCCCCTGCTACAAATCGGTTGTAGCTCCCAAAACCACCGTATGAGAAGGTTCCTCGCCTCGCGGGCTTATCCGAGAGAAGCCCACATTCGGTTCATGTTGCCCCCAGTCGGGCCCGGACCGACACACGGGCCCCCAAGCCGGCCTGCACGCCCCTGACCTGCCCAAATAGGTACGCCCCTCCGAGCCGGTGACGGCTCGGAGGGGCGTTCTATATGGTTCAGCCCCACCCGGTCAGGCGAAGCAGTCCAAAACGTTGAAGCAGTTGGTCGGGCGGTTGGCGGTGACGGCGGACTCGTCGTCCAGCGTCACGGTGCCGCCGAGGCTGTTGAAGATGCCCCCCGGCTCAAGGGTGGAGAAGTTGTGCGCCACCTTCGTCCGGTGGAGCGTGACCTCGCCGCCCTCGGTGTTGAGGATGCCGCCGCCGCGGGCGAACGGACCGACGGCCCGGTTGCCCGACACCTCGCTGTCGCGCAGCGTGGTGACGCTCTCCTCGTTGAAGAGGCCGGCGCCGGAGGAGCCCGCGGTGTTGTCGTTGATTCTGCTGTTCTCGATGGTCGCCACGCTGTCGAAGGCGGCCACACCGCCACCCGAGCGGGCGGCGCTGTTCTTGACCACAGTGGCGTCCTTGAGGGTGAGCTGGCTGTCCGCCACCGCGACGCCACCACCGTCGAGCACCGCGGTGTTGTCACTGACAGTCGTCTGGTGCAACGTCGTGGTGCCCTCGACATCCAGGACGCCGCCGCCGAAGCCGAGCGTCTCGTTGTCGGTGACCTCGCTCTTGTAGACCCAGACCGAGCCGCCGTCGACGTCTTCGGTGAAGATGTCGGCAGCGCCGTTGGAGATGCCGCCGCCGCCGACGATCCCGGTGTTGTCCTTGATCTTCGACTCGTCGACCTGGAGTACGCCGGCGTTGAAGACACCGCCGCCGAAGAAGAACGCGGTGTTGTGCGCAACCGTCGTCTTGCTGAGCCTGGTGCTGCCGAAGTTGGCCAACCCGCCGCCGTTGCCGCCGGACTGGTTGTAGAGCAACTCGCTGTCCAGGATCTCCGCGCGACCACCGGGCTGCACCAGCACCCCGGCGCCGTCGGTGAACCCAGGCTGCTCGACCAGCGGCACGACCGCCGTACCGGCAACCGGCTTCGCCGCCGCCACCGGCTTGGCCGGGGCGGCCTTGGTGGCAGTCGGGGCTGCCTTGGTTGCTGGCGCGGCCGGCTTGGCTGGCGCTGCCGTCGCGGCCGGCTTGGCGGCTGCCTTTGCGGTGGCCTTGGCAGGCGCTGCCTTCGCGGCCGGCTTGGCAGCGGTTGCTGCCGGCTTCGCTCCCGCTCCCGTTGCCGTTGCTGCTGCCGCTGCTGGCTTGGCGCCGGGCGCGGCAGCGGTCGCCGGCTTCGCGGCGGGCGCCGCCGCTGCCGGTGGCGTGGCCCTGGTCGAGCGGACCTGAGCCGAGTACGGCGCCCAGACCGTCGCCGGGTCGGCGGCTATCGGGTACTGAAGGGTCTGGCCACCCCTGATGCTCAGGCCCTTGAGAGTGAGCTGCCCGCCAGCCCCGACGTTGAGGATGCGGAAGTAGTCGGCAGTGGCTTCGCGGCCGATGGTGGTGTGCTCACCCTTGAGGGTGATGCGCTCGGTGATCACCGGGAGGCCGTTGCCGTCCTGGTTGCGAGTCAGGGTGTAGGTGCAGCCCTTGGCCAGCTCCAGCACGCCGCCGTCATCGTTGTTGGCGAACGTGATCGCCTGGATGAGCTTGTCGGAGTCGCACGGGACCTGCCTGGTGCGGTCCTTCTCGTCGTGCTTGCCGTCCTCGCGGTCCTTGCCATCCTTGCCGGACCGGTCGTCGAAGCCGCTCCAGTCGTCGCCGCCCCACTCGTCGTCCTGACCGCCGTCGTCCTGGGCGCCGCCCTTGTCCGTGCCGCCGTCGTCGCTGACGTTCTCTCGGTTGGTCGATGGCTGCGCGTCCGACACCTGGTCGGACTTGGGCTTGTCGTCCCGAGCGGCGACGCCGCCGAGGGCCGCCAGGCCGACCACGCCGGTCAGCCCGGCTACGCCGGCGACCCAGAGCGCCCGCCTTCGCCGTGTTGGCGGAGCTGTCGAGGCCCCGCCGTCGGTACTCGTTACGTCGTTGGACATCAGAGCCTTCCGCCCTTTCCTGCTACCAGACGGGATCGCACCGCCCGAGGCGCCACGACCAGCTACAAATGGGTTGTAGCCTCTGATCCTCACCGTATGAGAACCATCTTCGCGATGCGGACGTATCCGAGATAACCACGCATTTGGCGCAGGTCAGGTGAGGTCGGCCAACCGGTCCGAGCCGGCGGAAAGGGCCCGAGCAGCACAAACACCGGCCGACGAGCCGTCCCTTGGCCGTCAGGTGTACGGATGCCGAACGGGGCCCGTCCTCCGGGCGTGATCCACTCGGCTTCGCTGAAAACGCGGCATCCGAGCGACCGGGACAGCGCGACTTCACGGAAACCGAGTTGATCACGGCAAAAAGCCCCTGGCCGCCGGCCCTCAGCGAGGGCGGGCGGGCCAGGGGCGCAGCGTGACCCGTCAGCGCTCCCGCGGCGAGGGCACTGGCGGGTCTGGCGGGTAGGCGGGTAGGCGGGTCAGCTGGGCAGGCGGGGCCCGGCTTCGCGCTGCTCGGCCAGCCAGGTCTCCACCTCGTCGGAGGTGCGGGGCAGCCCGGCCGACAGGTTGACCGCGCCGGTCGCGGTGACCAGCACGTCGTCCTCGATCCGGATGCCCACACCCCGCAGCTCGGCGGGGACCAGCTCGTCCTCCGGCTGGAAGTACAGACCGGGCTCGACGGTGAGCACGTAGCCCTCGCCCAGCGCGCCGTCGCGGTAGGTCTCCTTGCGGGCGTTGGAGCAGTCGTGCACGTCGATGCCGAGCATGTGGCCGAAGCCGTGCAGCGTCCACCGCCGGTAGACGGTCGACTTCTCGTCCATCGCCTCGTCCACGCTCACCGGCAGCAGGCCCAGGTCGGACAGGCCCTCGGCGAGGACCCGCATGCAGGTCAGGTGGACGTCCTTGAACTTCACGCCGGGGCGGATGGCCTCGATGCCAGCCTGCTGCGAGGCGTACACGATGTCGTAGACCTGGCGTTGCAGGGCGGTGAACCGACCGTTCACCGGGAGCACCCGGGTGACGTCGGCGGTGTAGAGGTTGCGGCCCTCGACGCCCATGTCCATCAGCAGCAGGTCACCCGGTCGGGTGGCGCCGTGGTTGTGGACCCAGTGCAGGATCGTGGCGTGTTCGCCGGCTCCGACGATCGAGCTGTACCCGACGTCGTTGCCGTCGTGACGCGCCCGCAGCGCGAAGACACCTTCCAGGAGCCGCTCGGAGACCGCCCGGTCGGCCGGCAGGATCCGGGCGACGTCCTCGAAGCCGCGTACGGTGGCGTCGATCGCGTCCTGGAGTTGGCCGATCTCCCACTCGTCCTTGACCAGCTTCATCTCCGAGATGGCGATGGCCAGCTCGCGGTCCCGGGCCGGCTGGCCCTCGGTGAGGGGCCCGTCGTAGGGGCGGACGGCCGCGTCCACCTGGGCGTCGAAACCGCGCAACACCCGGGTACGCCCCGGAGCCAGGTCGGCGAGCGTCGCCTCCAGGCCGGTCAGGTCGGCGGTCGGCAGGCCCACCTCGGTCGACTTCTCGCTGAGGGTGTGCCGCCGGCCCACCCACAGCTCGCCGTTGCGGCTGCGGAAGAACTCGTCGGTCTCCCGGGAGGACCGGGGCCGCATGTACAGCGTCGCGTCGTGCCCCGAGCCGTTCGGGCGCAGCACCAGGACGCTGTCGGCGTCGTGGTCGCCGGTCAGGTAGGCGAAGTCGCTGCCCGGCCGGAACGGGTAGTCGGTGTCGTTGGCCCGGACCTTCTCGGTGCCGGTGGGGATCACCAGCGTCTCGCCGGGGAACGCCGCCGAGAGGGCCGCCCGCCGCTTGGCGTAGTTGGGCGTCTCCGGGCGGGGCGTCACGGGAAGCGCGGTGTCGCTCCAACCCTGCCGCATGAAGGACAGGAACGCCTCCGGGAAGTCCGGATCGTGCGATTCCGTACCGTCCGTCGGCGTACCGTCGGTCTGTCCCTCGGTCATTGCGCCGCTCCCTCCGCTTCGTTGCTGGTCCCGACGGTACCGCGCGTCCGGTTGGCGGTGACGCCCCCTCGGAGTCGGGTGGATCGACGGACGGCTGCAAGGGCCGACAGCGCGCGTGGAAAGATGGCCACCATGTGCGGACTTCTGGCCTTCTTCAGCGCGAACGGCAACGCCGCAGCGCATCGCGACCACATCGCCGGAGCGTTGGAATGCCTGCACCACCGCGGCCCCGACGAGACAGGGGTCGAGGTGGTCGGCGACGCCTCCGGCCGGTACGCGGACGGCGTGTTCGCCCACAAGCGGCTGGCCATCATCGACGTCGCGTCGAGCCACGAGCCACTGCCCTACGCGAACGGCCGTTACCTGCTGACCTTCAACGGCGAGATCTACAACTACATCGAGCTGCGCGAGGAGTTGATCAGAAACTTCGGTGCCCAGTTCGCCACCGCCGGTGACGGTGAGGTGATCGTCGCGGGCTACCACTTCTGGGGTGAGCAGGTGCTCACCCGGCTGCGGGGCATGTTCGCCTTCGTCATCTGGGACCGGCAGGAACGGCGGGCGTTCGGTGCCCGCGACTACTTCGGCATCAAGCCGATGCACTACCTGGAGACCGCCGACGGCCTCTACCTGGCCTCGGAGAAGAAGGCGCTGCTGCCGTTCGCGCACAGCAACTACCAGGGCGACGCGGGCGTCGACACGGCGAACCTGAGCCACTACCTGACACTGCAGTACGTCCCCGAGCCCGGCACCCTGCACAAGGGCATCAGCCGGATCGGCTCCGGGGAGTACCTGAACTGGACCCCGGGCGGCCGGATCGACGTACGCCGGTGGTACCGGCCGGTGTTCCGGCCGGCGCCGGTCGACGACGAGCAGAGGCTCTACCACGAGATCCGCGAGACGCTGCGGGAGAGCGTGCGCATGCACATGCGCTCCGACGTGCCGGTCGGCTCGTTCCTGTCCAGTGGCATCGACTCCACAGCGGTGGTGGCGCTGGCGCGGGAGTTCAACCCGAACATCCTGACCTTCACCGTCGGCTACGACGTGCCGGGTTACTCGGAGATCGACGTCGCCCAGGATTCGGCCCGGCACCTCGACGTCACCACGATCCCCACCAAGATCGGTCCGCAGGACATGATCGACGCGCTGCCGAAGATCGTCTGGCACCTTGACGACCCGGTGGCCGACCCGGCGCTGGTACCGCTCTACTTCGTGGCGAAGAAGGCCGCCGAGCACGTCACAGTGGTGCTCTCCGGTGAGGGCGCGGACGAGTTCTTCGGCGGTTACACGATCTATCGGGAGCCGCTGTCGCTGGGCAGCGTCAACGGTCTGCCCGGCGGTGTGCAGAAGGGGCTGCGCGCGGTCTCCAAGGCGATTCCGCAGGGGGTCAAGGGCAAGAGCTTCCTGGAGCGCGGCACCACCCCGATCGAGGAGCGTTACTACGGCAACGCCCGGATGTTCACCGAGGAGGAGAAGCAGCACCTGATGCGCCGCTACGACCCCTCGGTGCGCTACACGGACGTCACCGCCCCGATCTACGCCGAGTGCACCGAGCTGGACGACGTCACCAAGATGCAGTACGTCGACCTCTACACCTGGCTGCGCGGCGACATCCTGGTCAAGGCCGACCGGATCTCGATGTCGCACTCGTTGGAGGTGCGGGTGCCGTTCCTCGACCGTGAGGTGTTCGACGTCGCGGCGAAGATCCCGGTGGACCTGAAGCTGCCGCCGCGCTCCGACGCCACCAAGTACGCGATGCGTCAGGCGTTGCAGGGTGTCGTGCCGCCAGCCATCGTCAACCGCAAGAAGCTGGGCTTCCCGACCCCCACCCGGGTCTGGCTGCGTGGCGAGATGTACGAGTGGGCCCGGCACGTGCTGAGCACCTCGGGCGCGGGTGACCTGCTGGACCTGTCGTACGCGCTGCGGCCTCCTGCGGGTCACGGCCGACAAGTTCGGCCAACTCGGGGGCGAGGACACGGAGTCGACCGAGGGCGTGGCGGGTCTGACTCTTCACGGTGCCG
>NZ_JBEYSL010000379.1:0-6726 GCF_040642735.1 Micromonospora sp. NPDC047753
GATCAAGCTGGAGCAGAAGAACCTGCCCACGTCGGAGCTGAACACGTCGGCCAGCGTCAGCCCGGAGACGTCACTGCTCGTCCTGGGCTACGGCACCACCGACACCAGCTTCCGCGCCGCCACCTACACGGTGCTGTCGAAGACGGTGACCGTGACCGGGATCGACTCCTCGACTCCGCTGAACCCGTACCGGATCAATGAGGATCTCGGGCTCTATTCGCGGGGCGGGATCGCCATCGACCCGAGCGGCCGCGTGGTGGGAATGCTGGACAACGACGTTCTGCGGCCTGACAAGGCGAACCGCCTCGTCGTGCCGGTCTCCGCCATGACCGCCCTCCTCCAGGCCGCCGGCGTCACGAACACTCTCGGCAAGGGTGACAACCAGTACCGCAGCGGCCTCGACGCGTACTTCGCCGGAGACGAGTCGAAGGCCATCGCGCGGTTCGACGAGGCCGCGCGGACCTCCCCGACCAACCTGCTGGCCCAGTCCTACCGACAGGCGGCCGTCGACAGCCGGGGGCCCGGCGACGATTCAGGCGGGTCGAGCTGGGCCGTGCCGGTGATCGCCGCGGCCGGAGGCGCGCTCGCTGTCGCCATCGTGGTGGCGGTGGCGATGCTCCTGGCGCGGCGGCGCAACAGCCGTTTCTAGTGCGTCTGGGCGGCACCCGGCCGGGGTGCCACGCCGCTGGCGGCCCGCGCGGAGCCGCCGATCCGGGTGCCGGTCAACCACGGGCCCAGCGGCGTGCTGATGACGATCCACGCGAACGCCCAAGGGACCACGAGAGCGGCGACCAGGTCGAGCACCCCACCGGACCTGGGCGTCTTCAGCACCCACAGGATGCCCGCGTGACTGAGCACGACGGCGATGCCGCAGCCGGCCAGTCGACTGATCACCCGCGACGCCCGCGCGCCGATACGCAGGTCGAGTTCCTCCGCGAGCCGGATGAGACCGACGCTGATCAGGACCGCGGTCAGCACCCCCAGCACCGGGGAGCCGAAGTCGCCGGCCTTGAGGTCCAGGTCCCGGTTGAGGCCGAGCAGCACGAAGCCGACCCCGATCGAGAGTGACGCCGCACCGGCGCTGGCCGGAAGACGCGGGCGGAGCCGCCGCAGCAGCCGCCCGGCCAGCACGAAGACCAGGCACGCCGGGACCAGGAAAAGCCCGAGCGGGCCGGCGGTGACAACGCTCGGCGCGAGGTACGCCGTGACCAGGCCGACCACCGCGACCGTCCAGGCGACCGCGGCGGGGAACCGCTCCAGCCACCGGAACGCGACCGCCGCGATGAAGAGCACCGAGACGAACCAGAAGGCGGAGAACGGTCGGACCGCAGCCGTGCCGCCGTAGAGCGCGTCACCGATGGTGCCCGGTGCGACCTGGCCGGTCGCGGCGTCGGCGGCGAGCAGTGCCGCGACCAGGATGAGGAACCACACCACGTAGGGCACGCCCAGGGTCGTCCACCGCTTGCGCAGCTCCCCACCGAGCGGTCGACCGGGCGACCAGAAGTAGCCGGTCAGGACGAAGAACACGGGAACGTGCCAGGTGTAGATGGCCGCGCGGGTCAGGCTGTCGCTCCAGACGTGGCCCGCGACAACCGCGGCGATTCCGACAATCCGGAGGAGGTCGACACCGGCGGAGCGGTTACCCGCCGCCGTTGTCGTGCTCGTTGCGGCCATGGCCGGCATCATTTCAGACAGCGGGACCGACCTACGCCCCGGATCAGCACCGGTTCGACCGGAGGTCGTGCCGGCGTCGTCGGATATGCCGCATCGCCTAATCTGGGGCACGACACGCTGCCCACACTGTGGAGGTTTCCCGGGTGTCTCGTCCCCACCCTCCGTGGGCCCGCCTCCGATCGGTGCCCCGACCGGCCTGGATCGGCTTCGGGGTGGTCGTCCTGCTCCTGGCGGCCGTCCCCGTGCTCGGCTGGTGGCCGACGAAAACCGGTGCGCCGGACGCGGCCTGGTCGGCAGCCGACGTGGACACCCCGCCGCCCGTCGCGCCCATAGACGGCACCGCCTGTGCCGCCAACGCGCACGGCATGGCCGGCTTCACCCCGGTCAGCGCCCTCGACCTGCCCGAGCGGAACGACCCCAAGAGGCCGCTTGCCCTCCTGTTCGACCGGGCCGGGGCGGTGGCCGGCGGGTTCGACCGGATCGGCTACTGCCTGGAGTTGACCGGCCCCACCGGTACGCAGTGGGTGTGGACCGCCATGTCGCCGTTCACGACCGACGCCCGACGCCTCGGCCTGCCGACCCGCGCCGGTCAGATCGTCCGCCAACGGATCGCCGATCTGGAGGTCGCCACCAACGCGCCGGGCCTGGCCACCGGCACCGGTCTCACGGGCTATCTGGAGATGTGGCCGAACAAGTACGGGCCGGTCAACTCCGGCCAGGTCCCGGGCGCCACCACCGACCGGTACGACGCCGACGACGACGTGTACTCGTCGATCGGGTACGGCTCCTTCCAGGTGCACACGATCGCTGCCACCCGCCCGGCAGCGGCACCCCCGCAGACGGTTCTCGCGGTCAACGGCTTCACCTCGGACGTCCAGCCGCTGTCGGTGGGCATCGGGACCGCCCCCACCGGTCAGCCCGACTGGACGGCCGCCGGTAACGCCAGCACGTACACTCAACGTCGGCTGACGGTCTACGCCCGCGCCTCGGTCCTCACCGTCGGTCAGCACCCTCGGGACCGGCAGCTGTACCCCCGGGACGCAGCCGGCGGCGCTGTCGTGCCGGTGGCGGGAAAGGCTACCGACCCGCGGGTCCGCGCCGTACGCCTCAAGGTTGTCAGCGGGGCCGACGGCTGGGACGAGACGGTGCCCATCGGTCCCGGCGGTGAGTTCGCGTTCCGGCAACGGATCACCGCCGCGCTGCGGGAGTACCGATTCGAGTTGCACGTGCTCGGCGACGGCGTCGCCCGACGGGCGGCCCTCTGGGAGGGCGTGGTGTCCGGCGACGTGTACGTCATCCAGGGCCAGTCCAACGCGGTGGCGGCCAGTCACCGGGGCTCGTCGATCGGCGAGGAGTCCCCGTACGTCCGCAGTTTCGGCTCGACCACCGGGGACCGGGTCCTCTCCGGCGCGGACCGTACCTGGAACTACGCCGTCTCGGGTACGGTCCGGCAGCCCGGCTCGGTCGGCCAGTGGGGGATCCGCGCGGCCCACCGACTCATGGACACCTACCAGGTGCCGGTAGCCGTGATCAACGGCGCGGAGAGCAGCAAGGTCGTGTCGTTCTTCCAACGCAACGACGGCAACCCCGGTGACCTGCGCACCAACTACGGCCGCTTGCGGCAACGACTCAGCGCCGCGAACGTCATCGGCGAGGTCCGGGCGGTGTTCTGGTACCAGGGCGAGGCCGACAACAACGACGCCAACGGGCACGTCGCCGGGTTCACCGCGCTGTTGACCGACTGGCGTCGGGAGGTGGGTTTCCGGACCGCCGGCGGCACCCGGTACTACGTCGTCCAGGTCGGCAGCTCACCGTGCGGGAACACCTCCGGCGGCCCGCTGCGTGAGGCCCAGCGACGGATGGTCGACACCCTGAAGGTGACGGTGCTGTCGACAACGGCCCTGTCGGGCCGGGAGGATTGCCACTTCGCCTGGGAACAGGGCTACCGCGAGTTGGGCGATCAGGCGTTCGCCGTGTTGGCCCGCGACATCCACCGCGGCCCCAGCGAGGGCGTGTCAGCCCCGAACCCTCGGTCGGCCGCCTTCACCGACGCTCGGCGTACCCAGGTGGTGGTTCAGCTCCGTAGCGGCGACCCGCTGACGGTCCGGGCCGGCGCGGGCACCGACTTCACGATCGACGGCAGCACCGCCACCGTCACCGCCGTCGAGTACCGCGAGGGAGGGCGGCTCGTGCTGAGCCTGTCCGGCCCGGCCGACGGCGCGACCGGGCTGAGTTACCGGGGCGACGCCGGACCCTGGTGCGTCAACGCCACCGGGGTCGGTCTGCTGGCGTTCAAGGGCCTGCCGATCGGTGCTGCCTAGTCACTCCGACCGGCGTGGCGTCCTGGGTCCCTACCGCGCGGCGGCGGCGTCGTGCCGACCCGTCAACCGCCTGAGGGCGGCGAACCGACCTGGGTGGTCCACCAGGTCCACCGGCCCCGGGGCCGGTTTGCGGGCCGGGGCGGCGGACGCCGACGCGGTGAGGGCCAGCAGCACGATGATCCAGGTCAGCCCGTCCACCGACAGCGGGTTCCAGACGACCTCGGTGAACGAGTAGACGACGAGGAGCACCACCGGTGCCTTGGCGGTGAAGGCGTGCCCGTCCTCGACGTTGCGGTGCAGCAGGGTGGCCATCCACAGACCGAACAGGGTCAGCGCGACCAGCCCGCCGGAGAAGATGACCAGGACGTACCCGGAGTGGAAGAAGTGGGTCGGTGCCTTCTCGATGTCCTGTAGGTAGTACCACTTCGAGACGCCCACGCCGACGGCCTCCCGGCCGCTGAGGTACTCGCGGGCGGCGACCCAGATGTTGCCGCGGTTGCTCAGCGTGGTCTTCGACGCGCTCCACATCAGATAGGTGGCGGCTGTCAGCGCGCCGACGACGAGCGCCACGCAGAGCGCGAAGGGGATCCGTGGGCTCGGTCGCAGACGCTGCACGAGCAGTGCGCCCAGCATCCAGACGGCTACCGCGCCGACGGCCAGATAGCTGGTGCGGGAGCCCGTGGCGACGATCACCAGCAGGCAGAACGACGCCGTCGCCACCAGTTCGGCGCGGCGCATCGCGCAGAACGCGGCGACCAGGGTGAACGACGCCAGCATCGCCGCATAGTTCTCGGAGTTGTAGAAGCTCTTGAACAGCGCACCGGCCAGAGAGCACTTCTCCAGCTTCCCGCCGGTGCACGCCCGCCACGCCGCCTGCCCGGACAGAGCGGTCGGAATGGCCAGCAGCGCCAGGACCGCCAGCCCGGTGTAGGCCATCGCCCGTACGCTGACCGTGGTGCGGGCGGCCATCATCCAGACGGCGATCAGCAGGAGCCCGGCCGCCCCGTACGCCGGCAACCGCGACCCGTAGATCCCGGTGCCGGTGACGATGTCGATGAGGGCGCACCAGACGAGTAGGCCGCCGGCCATCGCCAGCGAGATCCGCAGCCACAGATCGGACGGGCCGCGGAGGAGACCACGGCCGGAGAGCACCAGCCAGGCCAGCAGGGCGACCACCAGCACGCCGATCAGCATCGAACTGTGGCTGCCGGCGAGCGCCGGGGCCGCGTTGGTGAGCAACGCGAAGCCGACCAGGGCGACCGCCGATGCCGGGTCGCCGAACGCGGTGGCGACGGACCGCCTCATCCGGATCAACCACAGAGCCACCGCTACGCCACCGACGGTCAGTAGGACACCGAAGATGGTGGTCACGTCAGACCCTTTCTCGGTCAGGTGCCGCTGCCGGTGCGACGACGGCATCGCGGTGCGGGTGTCGCCGCAGGGCGATGACGAGGCATCCCCACAGCAGAATGCCGAGCAGAGCGTCGCACAGGAGGCTCGACACGACCGCGCCCTGCCATCCGTAGGCGGGGATGAGCCACACGTTGAGCCCCGCGTTGACGACGCCCACCGCGATCTGGCACACCGTACGACGGCCCTGGAGTCGGCTTCCCGAGAGGGCGTCAGCGGCCAGGTAGTGGATCGACTTCAGGACCAGGATCGCGCTGAGGCCCTGTAGTGCCAGGGTCGCGTCCTCATACTCCGGTCCGAAGATCAGCGGCATGGTCCAGGCCATTCCGACCAGCAGCAGGCTGCTCGGCACGCTGAACATCAGGAAGCGAGGCAGAAGGCGACGGGCGAGCCCGAGCGCCGCCCGGGGTCCCTCGCGGCCAACCTCGAAGAAGCGGGGATAGGCGACCGCGGACATCGACCGGGCCGGCGTGTACGCGAAGTCCACCACCCGGTAGGCCGCAGCGTAGATCGCCGCCGCCTCGGTGGTGCCGATCCGGGACAGCATGACCTTGTCGATGTCGTTGTAGACCGTCTGGGCGGAGAGGCCGACGGCGAACAGCAGTCCGCTGCGGGCCTGGCGGAGTGCCGGCCCGACGGACCAGGAACCATCCCCTCCGCCGCGCAATCCGTACCAGGTGGCCAGCACGCAGACCACGACGGAGACCGCCAGCGCGGTGAGAGCCCAGTTCCGAAGGGAGATCGGCTCGTCCGCCGCCGCGAGGGCCAGCGCGCCGACCAGCCGGAACACGTGCAGCAGGGCGGGGATGACCGAGGCGACGAAGACCTTGCCCCGGGCCTGCACCGACGCGGCCACGGCCTCGATGAGCCGCCAGGCCACCAGGTCCGCGGCAGCGAGGCAGAGCATGTCGACGGCACTGACCTCGCTACCCCAGATCGCCACCCCGGCCGCGCTCACCAACACTGTCGCGCCCACACCGAAGACGACGGTCAGGACCAGGCCCCGCGTGAGGTGTCGGGCCCACTCGCTGGGGGCCTCGGCGTAGCTCTGGAAGATCAGACTTGGTGCGCCGGCGGACGCGAACGGGGAGACCACTGCGACGAGGGCGGTGACACCGACGAAGAGCCCGTAGGTGTCGATAGACATCTCCCGGGCCAGCAGGACGAAGAGCACGCCCTGCGCGAGGGTCCGTAGCAGTGTGCCGGTGAAGAACTTCCCGGACCGCTTCAGGAAGGTGTCGCGTCCGCTCGGGGGACGCCGATGCGACCGTGGCCGCGGTGCGGTCGGCTCGACGGAGCCGACCGCACCGGAGGGCGTACT
>NZ_JBEYSL010000380.1:0-6698 GCF_040642735.1 Micromonospora sp. NPDC047753
CCGCTCCAAGTTGGAGTACACCCCGCTCGCCACCCGCTTCCTCGCCGCCGAGTTCACGATCAGCGAACTGCGCGCCGTCTACGAGACGGTCTGGGTGGCTGCTGATCGTCCGGAAGGTCGAGTCCTGTGCGGTGACCTTGCGCTTGAGGTTGTTCATTGCCGGATTGGTGTGGGCGAGGAACAGCTTCGACTTGTCGTTGAAGTAGTTCGCGATGTGGTTGAGCATCGTTGTCTTGCCGGTGCCGGCCGCACCGTAGATCAGCGCCACCTTCGACTGGCTGAACAACTGCTTGAGTGCGTCGCTCTTAAACGCGTCGTCGATGCCGCGGGGCTGCTCGGCGAGCCAACGCTCAACGGCCGCGGTGTAGCCGTCGATCCCCGTCGCGGCGAGCTGCTGCAGCTGTTCGACGATCGCGAAGGTGTCGTCCTCGTAACCCCGAATGAAGACGTGCCCCTTGTCCAGCACGAGCTGCCGCTGCGTGTGCCGGAAGTAAATCCTGCTGTTGTAGGCGCTCACCTGCGCGCTGACGTCCCCGAAACCCTCGAGTTCCGCCACGGGCGTGTAGAGAATGCCGCGGCGTTCGACGTTGTTCTTGACCCGCCGGGCGAGCAGCTCGTGCTGGCGTCTGGTGGTCTCGAAGCTCTCGGCCAGGTCCCAGAATCGCGGGTTGTGTCCCGGCAGCGAGGTGCAGAGGGGCATCTCGTCGAACGGGATGCAGCCGTACTGAAGATTCAGCCCTGACAGCCGGCCGCAGCCGTCCCAGCTGTACTGCCGTCTCAGGACCAGGTTGTTCATCTGGAGCATGAGGTAGCGGATGACGTTGTGGCCGGGCAGGCCCGCGCGCACGATCCGGCGCGCCTCGTCCAGCGCGGCGAAGATCTGCGGCGATTTGACGAGCGAGGTGCCTTCGGTCCGCGTCCCCTGGTACTTATCCTCAGGCATGTCGATCAGGTCGAGCAGGCTGCCGGAGCTGGCCGTCAGCCCTCGCATCAGGTAGATGTACTCCGAGGAGCTGATCCGGACGGTGGTGAAGATGCCGAACAGGCGTGCGAAGTTGTCGAACTCGCACGGCCGGATCGAAACCTCCCACTCGCGGATCACCGTGATCGGCATTGTCTGATCGAGTACGTCGATCGCATCGTGCTGGATTGTCAGCATCGCCGCGTACTTGTCGGTCATGTCGATGTCGGTGAAGGCGATGATGCGGTCGGTCTTGGCGACCTTGTTGACGGCCCGATAGAAGGTGACCTCGTAGTAGATGCGTCCGTCGACGAAGAACGGGCGCGTCTTATGGATGTAGTACCGGGCCCGCGTGTCACGGGCGACCGGCGCCGTCCGAAGCGCCTCGATCCTGGTGGCAATCTTCTCGTGGTACTCCCGCAGCGAGGGATCGAGATCGACCGGGAACGACTCCAGGTTCGCCAGCACCGAGATTCCGCAGCTGTCCTTCAGCAGGGTGCGGATACGCAGGAGGTACTCGTAGTACTTGAGCATCAGCCGCTCTGACGAGTCGCCGTCCAGGGTGTAGTGGGAGGCGCTGATCTGGATGAGCTTGTGAAACTTGCCGAGGAAGTTCAGCCTGGCCCTGGACTTGACGAAGGTAAGCCCGGGTTCCACGGCCGCGTAACTGAACTCGGCACCGTCCCCGCCCGTGTGCAGACGCACGGCGACGCCCTCGACCAGGTTGCGCAGTTGGGCGAGCAGGTTCTGCGAGAGCAGCGCGCGTTGGTCCGTGAGCGAGGCGATGTTCTGGCAGATCGCCTCATCCACGCGCTGGATCTGTTCGCCGACTGTGGTCATGAGGCTGTCCGTCTCCATCGCTCGAGTGACGTTTGAAGTACCACTGAAGGTAGGCGTCGAGCCTATGAGCGCGCGCTGTTCTTCCGCCATGGGTTACCCCTCGGGTGCGCTGCAGCCGGACATCTACCGCAGCAGGCACCGCGTCGGTGGCATGCCGTCGCGCAAGCAGTGCCCCCTTCACGATCATGGAATGTCCACGGGCGGGGAAGACCGTGGCTGCCGGATCCGGAGACTGCCAACGTGGTGCGGGTCCGCCAAGGGCGCCAGGTCCGTGCGCCGGCACAAGTCGAGGTTGGTGGCGTCGTACAGGGAGTCAACGGCGGGCGCCGGGCTACTCGTGGCGGGAACACCAACGATCGGCGAGATAGTGACGGCACGCGGCCTCGCTGATCCGCCGTCGTCACACCCTCCGGTAACCGCGAGCGTCACCAGTGCCGTTCCCCCGGTAGCTCGGAGGCTTTCGATCATGCTCTGATGGAGCTGAAGGGAGTCATCCGTGGCAGCACCGAAGAAGTACCCCGATGAGCTGCGTGAACGTGCGGTGCGTTTTGTATCGGGAGTCGGACCCGAAGCCCGTGATCCGCCAACTGGCGCGGCAGCTCGGCGTGCATCACGAGGCGTTGCGGAACTGGATCCGCCAAGACGAAGCCGACCGTGGCCAACGTGACGACCGGCCGACCAGCGGGGAGCTGGAGGAGCTGCGCCGGCTGCGGCGGGAGAACGCCGAACTGAAGCGGGCCAACGAGATCCTGAACGCCGCTTCGGCTTTTTCGCCTCGGAACTCGACCCGACCCGGCGACGGTCGTGACGCTCGTCGACGAGCTACGCGATCGCTTCGGGGTCGAGCCCGTCCTCCGGGTTATTGGCGTGGCCGTCTCCACCTACTACGGCTGGCTCGCCCAAGCCGCGAACCCGTCTGCCCGGCGCCGTGAGGACGCGGACCTGGCGGTGGAGATCGCGGAGATCCACGACGTCTCTGGCGGCACTTACGGCAGCCCGCGAGTGCACGCCATGCTGCGCCGCCAAGGCCGGCACGTCGGCCGCAAGCGGGTCGAGCGGTTGATGCGCGACGCCGGCCGGCAAGGCGCGTTCCTGCGCAAGAAGTGGCACATCCCCTCGACCCGATCGAACCCGAAGGCCACACCGGCACCGGACCTGGTCAACCGGCAGTTCACCGCTGCGGCGCCGAACCGGCTGTGGGTCGCCGACGCCACCCGCATCCCCTGCGGCGAAGGCGTGTTCTGGCTCGCCGCCGTGCGCGACGTCTTCTCCAACCGCATCGTGGGCTGGCGCTGCTCCGACCGCTGCGACACAGACCTGATCCTCGGCGCCCTCGAGTACGGCATATGGTCCCGCGACGTCCGCGACGGCCCACTGATCCACCACTCAGACCGCAGGTCGAACTACACGTCTTTCCGCTTCGCGCAGAGCCTGGCAGACAACGGAATCCTGCCCTCGATGGGGTCGGTCGGCGACTCGTTCGACAACGCCCTGATGGAGAACTTCTGGTCGACGTTGAAGATCGATCTGGTCTACCGCAACTCGTGGCGAACCCGCGACGAGGCGGAGAACGCCATCTTCACTTACATCGACGGCTGGTACAACACCCGCCGCATCCAAAAAGACCTCGGCTGGCGATCCCCAGACGAGTACGAAGCCGCCTGGCACACCCACCAGGCCCAGCAGACCGAGACAGCTATCGTTCAGCCTGAGCCCACCGGCGCCAGGTAACCAACCCTCCGGCAAACCGGGGGAACCTCACCTGACCTGGTCGTGGTGCCGGCGGGTCGCGTCACGTACACGCTCGTCATCGTCGCCAGCTGATCATGCGGGCCACCTAGCTAGGCGTTTTGGCGCGCATCGGCTGTACTCGTCATGTGCAACGACGAGTGTTGGCCACGTCCATGCTGCGCGTCCTGCAGCGGCCGGCTGTTTGGATGCCGCTAACGGTGCTGCTGCTGACCGGTTTGCTGATATTGCTTCTCGGACCGGTCGCGTGGTGGGCGACCCCGGCTAAACACCTCCAGGGCAAGGACAAGGCCGACGTCCACAACGCCACCCGGCAGACCCTGCTGGCCGCGGTGGGCGGCTTGGTCGTGCTCACCGGCGCAGCCTTCACGGCGCGCACCTACTACCTGAGCCGCCGGGGCCAGTTCACCGGTCGCTATACGACGGCGATCGGGCAGTTGGCCTCAGACAAGCTCACTGAACGGCTTGGGGGCATCTACGCACTCGAGCACCTGATGGTCGAGTCCGACCGAGACCACAACACCGTCGTCGAAGTCCTCGCGGCATTCGTCCGCGAACGGACCCGACCAGCGTCGACCCCGCCGGCGACGGTCGGACCGATTGGTGCAGAACAGATCGCGTCTGTCCACACCATCGGCTCAGTGGTTCAGCCGACCGATGTCCAAGCCGCACTTACGGTTCTCGGTCGCCGCCCGCACCGGTCCGAATCCAACTCGGTCGACCTTGCTCGCACTGACCTGTGCGGCGCTGACCTGGCCGCGGCGAACCTGCAGCGCGCGGAACTGACCGCTGCGAACCTGCAGGGCGCGGACCTGAGTGCGGCGAACCTGCAGGGGGCGGACCTGGTCGAGGCGAACCTGCAGGGGGCGGACCTGGTCGAGGCGAACCTGCAGAGGGCGGACCTGACCGCGGCAAATCTACAGCGGGCCGATTTGGAGCACGCGGACCTGCAGGGCGGGTACCTCGGCGAGGCACGCCTGACGGACGCATACCTGGCCGGGGCGCACCTGCAGGGCGTGCAGCTTTTTCAGGCCGATCTGCAGCGCGCGGGACTGGGCAAGGCGAACCTTCAGGATGCGAAGCTGCTCACGGCCAACCTGCAGGCCGCGCGCCTGGTTAGAGCGAATCTTGAGCGCGGGGATTTGAGAGGGGCGAACCTGCAGGGCGCAGACTTAACCGGGGTGAATATGGAGCGCGCGAACCTGACCGTTGCGAACCTGCAGCGCGCGGATCTGACCGGGGCGAACCTGCGTGGGGCAGAGCTGGACCGGGCGGATCTGCGCGGGGCAGAGTTGGACCGGGCGGACCTGCGTGGGGCGCAGTTGCAGGGTGCCATCATGGATAGCACGACTCGCGCATCGGACGAACTGCGAGAAGCGTGGGCGGCAGCTCAGTCTAAGAGCCAAGATGAAGGAAGGGCTTAAGGGCGGCTGACAGGCCGAATCGGCGGCAAGCCTTGGTGCTATTCCTCCCGAACGTCGGGAAGCAACTCGCCCGCCCGACGAGCCATGGTGGCAAAGATCTCGTCGACATCGGTCTCGCCTGGTGTGAGAAGGGGTAGCTCGACAGGCTCCGGCCCGCAACGAAATAACACCATCTGATGGAGGTTGCGGATACAAACCCTGCGCTGGCAGGAGATGCTCATGGTTCCGCCAGCCCCTACTGGACCTACCCCTTGGCCTGGGTCAGGCTTTGCCGGTATTCGAGTGCCTCGGGGATTTCGTCGTACTGCAGCAGGCTGCCCGTCAGCTCCAGCAGGTACTCCTTGGCTTCTTGTGGCGTGGCGTAGAAGAACTCACGTCGCTGGTTGATGAGGTTGACTCTTCGGTCAGCCAGGCGGCTGTGCATCTTGGCTTCGATCCCGACGGCGTCCTCGGAAAAGAAGAGTGCGTGAACGTCGAAGTTGAAGGGGACGGAGGCGTCGCTGAGTTCGCGGACTCGGTCCAGTGGGTCGAGGCGGCGGGTCATGCCGATCTTGACGACCTTCTCGCCGAAGGCTCCCAGGTTCGAGATGACGTACACGTAGCCAGCGCGGACGTTGGCGGCTCGGTAGTCCACGTCTTCGATGGCGGTGTCGATCTGCAACAGCCGCTCCTGCATCTGGGCGGCGCCGTCTACGTCGCCCTTAGCTTGCAGGGCGGCGAGGGCGTTGGCGTAGTGCTGACGTTCCTTGTCGAGACGGGCACGCTCGCGGTCGATTTCCTGTTGAACCCGTCGCTCCTCGCGCAGTCGCGCCTTCTCTTCGCGCTCACGTTCCTTCTCCTCGGCGAGCTTTGCCTGGTGGTCAGCCGTGATCTCTAACTCCCGGACCCGCAGTCGGTGGTAGTCCTCCGAGATGCGGATGTGCATCGTCTTGCCTAGCTTGGCGATCGTCGCGGCGACCTTGCCCAGGCGCTCGACGGCCGAGTCAAGCTTGTAGGGCTTCAGGCCCCGTACCAGATTGTCGGCTTCGGCGTTGTAGGCCCGCAGCAGCAGCTTGGAGAAGTCCCGGACCATCACCCGCCCTTCGGCAGCTGAGCCGTTCACCGTCCAGCCAGTCACGGCGAGGACCGCGCCGCCTTCCCGCTTAGCCATGTTCTTGATCTTGGCCTGCAGCCCGGCCAGCGCGCTCTGGTATGCGACCGCGTCTGACAGGGGGTGCCGGTAGTCGTAGACGCCAGCCTCCTGCAGCAGCGCCGTCTCCTCGGTCACCACGACCTGCTGACTAAGGTCCCGCAGCTGGCGCTCCAGGTCAGCCTTATGCGCTTGGGCTGTAGCGGTCTGTTCGGTGATTTCTCGCGTCAGCTGTTCCCTGTACTGCTCGAGTTCTACGGCGGGCAGTACTCCGAGGCGGTTCATCTCTAGCCGGGCCCGATCCAGTTCCGCTCTGAGGTGTGACACCTCCGCAGCAAGTTCGCGTGCTTTGGTCCGCGCCCCGAAGAGCGGAATCTCAGGATCGTCGGCGCGTTGCGGCGGGACGGTCTGTGGCATGGGCGAGGCCACCACGGGAGGAGCAGGCAGTGGCTGCAGTACGGGCGCGGCGATTGGTGCATCGGCGATCCATAGCTGCCATCCCGGCGGCGGAGGTCCCCATGCCGGGTCCGGCTTCCACCCAGGACCGGGTGCCCAACCCTGCGGCGGGGTAGGCCAATTCGGCGGAGCGTTGAAG
>NZ_JBEYSL010000381.1:0-6685 GCF_040642735.1 Micromonospora sp. NPDC047753
CCCGTCGACCCTCGCGGACGAGGTGGTTGACGGTGTCATGGATCATGGCGAGGTTCTCCGCGCTGGTGGTGCGCAGCGCGCGCTCGACGTGCCGGCGCCCCATCCGGGGCGGGCCGCCGTGACCGTCAGGTCGCCGCTTGGCGTGACCGCGCAGATCGATGGCAATCGTTTGACGTATGACGTATCACCCGCTAATTTTCACCCCGCGGGCCACCCGGCCACCGGGAGCCAGGACGTCGTACCGCGCAGTTCGGCGCGGCCTGCCACGAAGCCCGGATCGTGGCATCGCCATCGAGGTACGCCGTTGGCCGCGGGTTGCCCGCACACAACACCCCAGACGTGCTGACGCCACCACCAGGACGCCGGTACGCACGCCACGGCACGCGCGGGCGCTCCCGCTCGTGGGTGACCCCGATCGAAGGAGTGGACCATGAAAGCCCTCGTAGAGGCTCGTCCCGCCTCTCGGCACAGATCTCGCTGGCGCTCAGGGTTGGCCGCGGCGGCGGCCACGGCCATGGCAGCCAGCGCACTCGTCGCGGTCAACGCGGCGCCCGCGGCGGCAGCGACAGTGGACACCAACGCCTCCTACGTGCTGGTGAACCGCAACAGCGGCAAGGCGCTGGACCTGTACGCCTCGGCCACGAACGACGGGGCGCGGATCAGCCAGTGGACGCGCAACAACGGCCTCAACCAGCAGTGGCAGTTCGTGGACTCCGGGGGTGGCTACTACCGGATCAAGTCGCGGCTCTCGGGCAAGGTGCTCGACGTCAGTGGTTTCTCCACCGCTGACGGCGGCGCCATCGTGCAGTGGTCCGACCTCAACGGGACGAACCAGCAGTTCCGGTTGGCCGACTCGGACGGCGGCTACGTTCGGCTGATCAACCGCAACAGCAACAAGGCGGTCGAGGTGCAGGGCTCCTCCACCGCCGACGGCGGAAACATCGTCCAGTACGCCGACTGGGGCGGCACCAACCAGCAGTGGCAGCTCGTCGCCGTCGGCGGTGGCACCACCCCTCCACCGTCGGGTGGCAGCGGGTGCGGCAAGGCCCCGACGCTGGCCAGCGGCACGCACACGATCCAGAGCAACGGCAAGAGTCGGACCTTCATCCTCCGGGTGCCCGCCAACTACAACAACAGCAACCCCTACCGGCTGATCTTCGCCTTCCACTGGCGGGGCGGCACCATGCAGGAGATCTCCTCCGGCGGCACCAGCGGGACCGCCTGGTCCTACTACGGGCAGCAGGAGCAGTCGAACAACAGCGCCATCCTGGTGGCGCCCCAGGGGTTCGGCAACGGCTGGGGCAACTCCGGCGGTGAGGACATCACCTTCGTCGACGACATGATCAGCCGGATCGAGAGCAGCCTCTGCGTCAACCCGAGGCAGCGGTTCGCGCTCGGCTTCAGTTGGGGTGGCGGCATGAGCTACGCCGTCGCCTGCGCCCGAGCCAACGTCTTCCGGGCCGTCGCGGTCATCTCCGGCGCGCAGATCAGCGGGTGCAGCGGCGGTACGCAGCCGATCGCGTACTTCGGGCTGCACGGCATCACGGACAACGTCCTGAACATCTCCCAGGGCAGGGCGCTGCGCGACACCTTCGTCCGCAACAACGGTTGCACCGCGCAGAGCCCGCGCGAGCCGGCCGGCGGCAGCCGCACCCACATCACCACTGTCTACTCCGGCTGCAGGTCCGGGTACCCGGTGCAGTGGGCCGCGTACGACAACGGCCACATGCCCGGCCCGGTGGACGGCACCTACGCCGAGAGCGGCATCACGACCTGGACCAAGGGTGAGATCTGGAGGTTCTTCGCCCAGTTCTCGTGACTCTTGTCGGCCTCAGCTGGCGGCGCCTGCTCCCGTTCCTCGGGGCGGGCGCCGTCCGTTGCCCGTGACGATCAGCGTTCGAGGCGGTCGGGGCTCCCCGAGCCACTGCGGCGGACCAGCCAGGCCTCGGTGATGTGGGTGAACATCGCCTCGGCGGCGCCGTTCGAGTCGTGGGCGGCGATGCGCTCGTAGATGCGTCGGTGACCCTGGTTGGACGCCACGCACAGCGCCCGCTCGGTCCGGCCCATGTAGCGGGCGGTGTTGATGACCTGGCTCTCCAGCGCCCGTACGACGCCCCGAGCGATGCGGTTGCCGGATGCCTGCATGATCGTGTCGTGGAAGGCCCGGTCGTGGTCGTGGTAGGTGACGTGGTCGTCGACGAGTTCGTCCATCCGGTCCACCATGGCCCGCAGCCGATCGACGGTCTCGGCGTCGGCGTGGCGGGCGGCGACGTTCGCCATGTCGGACTCCAGCACCCGCCGGGTGACGACCAGGTCGTCGAGGATGGCGAGGCTGTCGTCCACCGCGATGGTCGCCGCGAGGACCAGCTCGTCGAGCATGTCCCAGTGTGCCGGTGGGGTCACCATGGTGCCGGCGCCCTGGCGAACCTGCACCAGCCCCTTCTCCTGAAGGATCTTCACTGCTTCCCGGACGACGGTCCGGCTCACGCCGAAGGTCTCGCAGAGGATCGGCTCGGGGGGTAGGGACGACCCGGACGGGTGTACGCCGCGGACAATGCGCTCCACCAGTTCGGCGGTGACCGCCCTGGCGAGGTTGGTCGGCCGACGCACCCATGCCGGGGTCCCCGGGCTGTTCAGGGCTGTTTCCTGCGGTGGCGTCATGTCCCCCTCCGATGGCTCGCCGTGGCACGACGTCCGGATCAGTGTACGGCCGACCGTTGACGTAACACGTCATACGAGTTACCTTCCGGTCAACATTTGGCTAGCGGGGCACCCGCCGGCCACCCCCCATATAGAGGTGACAACTGATGAGACAGCGCGCAATATGGTCGGCCGTCCTCGTTGTGGGCCTGGCCCTGGCCGGTTGTGGAAGTGCTAGCGATTCGGGCAAATCGACCAGCTCCGATGGCAAGTTGGTCGTGTGGGACTGGAAATCCGGCGAACCATTCGCCAAATCCTATCTGGACAAGGCGAAGGCCGACTTCAAGAAGAAGCACGCCGACGTCGAGGTCGAGTTCGTCGCGCAGCCGTTCGACCAGTACTACACCCTGCTCGGCGCGGCGATCCAGTCCGGCAAGGGCCCCGACGTCATGATGTTCAACGGCGGTGGCCAGATCCGCGACCGGGTGGACGCGTTGGTGCCGATCACCGACTACGTCGCCGAGGACAAGCAGCGGCTGGCCGGATGGGACGCGTTCACCAAGGACGGCAAGGTCTACGGCAGCCCGGTGACGCTGCAGGGCTACCCGATCTACTACAACAAGGAGATCTACCGGAAGGCCGGCCTCGACCCGGCCAGCCCGGCCACCACCTGGGACAAGTTCGTCGCGGACTGCGCCGCCATCGCCAAGGCCAGCTCCAAGTGCTTCGCCCTCGGCAACAAGGAAGGCGTCGGCATCCAGTTCTGGCTCTCCAGCATGGGGTCGGTGACCCTCACCGCCGCGGAGTACGACGCCTGGATCACCGGCAAGCGCGACTGGACCTCGCCCAACGTGAAGCGGATCTTCGAGCTCTGGAAGGAGACCGGAGTCAAGAAGATGAACACGGACGGGGCCAACTCGACCGCGATGTTCAACGACTCCTTCGCAGCCTTCCAGTCCGGCAAGGCCGCCCACGTCATGGGCCTCATGTCCGACGTCGGGCACTGGAAGTCCTTCAACGAGTTCCTCACCGCGGAGAAGCTCGGCGTCATGAAGGCCCCGGTCGTCACCGCCGGCACCACTCCGAGCCTGCCGTACGACGGTGGCATCGGCTACGCCGTGGCCAAGTGGACGAAGGACCCGAAGGTGGCCGCCGACCTGGTGCGCTCCCTGACCGCGGCCGACGCGTTGAAGGCGTTCTACGCTGACGCCGGCGCGATCGCCGCCGACATCACGATCGACGTCTCGCAGGCCGGCCCGGCCGCCTCCACGATCGTCGCCGAGCTGAAGACCGGCAAGCCGGCTCTGCACGTCGCGCTCGACTCGAAGACGATCGACCTGATGGGGCGCCTCTCCCAGCAGCTGCTCAGCGGTTCGATCACCGTCGACGAGGTGGTGAAGCAGTTGGCCGCTTCCGACCAGGCGGGCTGACCTCGTGCCGATCGGAAACACGCAACCGTCGGTCCGCCTGGCTTCGGCCGGGCGGGCCGGCGGCCCGGCGGCCACCTCCCCCGCGCACCGCGGTGGCACCCGTCCCCGTCGCACCCGTGGCGGCCTGGGGGCCGAGCGCTATGCCCCTTACATACTGGTCGCTCCGGCCGTCCTGATCATCGTGGCGCTGCGGCTCTACCCGCTGATCCTCGGGGTCAACTTCTCCTTCACCGGCGACGGTGACCGGAACGGAGAAGCGGTCGGGTTCGGCAACTACCAGGAACTGTTCGCTGATCCGCTGTTCCGCACCGCGCTGGGCAACGTCGGCCTGTTGGTGTTGCTGCTTCCGGTGGCGGTGGCGATCCCCGGTCTCCTCGCCACGTTCATCTTCCTCCGCGTGCCGGGCCACCGCTTCTACCGCAGCGTCTACTTCTTTCCGGCGGTGCTCTCGCCGGTCATCGTCGGGGCGATCTTCAACCTGCTGCTCGCCTTCGATGGCCCCCTGAACGCGGTGCTCGGGTCGATCGGTGTCGGTCCGGTGGACTGGCTCGGGGACCCGGACGTCGCGATGTTCATGGTGGTGGGCGTGCACATCTGGGCCACCTTCGGGATGGCACTGGTGGTGTTCCTCGCCGGCTTCGCCACGCTGGACGCCGCGCTGCTGGACGCCGCCCGGGTGGACGGCGCGTCGCTGCGCCAGGTCGTCTGGCACGTGATCATCCCGAGCCTCGCCCGGACCATCCAGTTCGTCTTCGTGACCACGATGATCGGGATGCTGACCTCGATGTTCGGGCTGCTCTTCGTGATGACCAGCGGCGGCCCGGAGGGCTCGACGTACCTGCCGGAGTACTACATCTGGATCCAGCAGGGCCAGATGAACCGCCCGGCTCTCGCGTCCGCCGCGTCCACGATCCTCTTCGCGATCATGCTCGTGGTGGGAATGTTGCAGATCAAACTGCTCGAACGATCGGGAAAGGTGGACTGATGCCCCGCGTCCGACTGGGACGGTGGATGATCGCCATCCCGATGTCACTGCTCGCGGTGGCGACGATCTACCCCCTGCTCTTCACCGCGAACGTCGCGTTGAAGACCCGCCGGGACTACATCCTGGACCGGTTCGGCCTGACCAGCACTCTGCAATGGGAGAACATCAGCACGGCGTGGACCAGCGTCGGAATGGGCCGCTACTTCGTCAACTCGCTGGTCGTGGTGACGTCGTCGGTGCTGCTGCTGCTCCTGCTCGGGTCGATGGCCGGCTTCGCGCTGAGCCAGTTGCGTTTCCGTGGCTCGTCGGCGTTGTTCCTGGGCTGCCTCGCGGGGCTCTTCATCCCGTTCCAGGTCATCATGGTGCCGCTCGCCCGGATCATGGCCGACACCGCGCTGATCGACACGTACCCGGGTCTGATCCTCGTCTACGTGGCCCAGTTCCTGCCCTTCACCGTCTTCCTGATGACGAGCTACTACAAGGGCATCCCACCGGAGATCGTCGACGCCGCCCGGATCGACGGCAACACCGTGTACGGCGTGTATCGCCGGATCATGCTGCCACTGGGCACCCCGGCGCTGCTGTCGGTCGGCATCCTCAACGCCCTGTTCTGCTGGAACGACGTCCTCATGGCGTTGGTGATGATGCCCTCGGCGGAGAACCGGACGCTCATGATCGGGGTGACCTCGTTGCGAGGGCAGTACAGCGACAACATCCCCACCTTCGCGTCCGGGGTGCTGATCGCCGCCATACCCGTCCTATTGGTCTACCTGTTCCTCCAGCGCCAAATTGCCGACGGCGTCGCCGCCGGTTCCACGAAGGGTTGACATGCGGATCACGGGATATCGGACGCTCACCACGGTCCAGGAATGGGGGCGCCCCGTCGGCGACGCCAACGGCGTGTTCTCCGACGGGGTGGTCCCGGTCTCGATCGTCCTCGTCGATACCGACGAGGGCATCACGGGCGTCGGCCTCGGGCCGCACGTCGAGATCGAGCGGATCTTTCCAGCCATCGAGGGCGAAGACCCCCGTGCCGTGACGTCCCTGTACGACCGCATGTTGCGGCACACCTTCAAGGCCGGCCACGCCGGCCCGGTGTTCGGCACCATCGGCGCTCTGGACACCGCGCTGTGGGACATCAAGGCGCAGGCCGCCGGCGAGCCGCTGTGGCGACTGCTGGGCGGACGGGACCGGCGGGTCACCGCCTACGCCTCCGGCCTGGACATCGGGCTCACCGACGACGAACTCGTGGCCGAGTACGAGGTCTACGCGAGCCACGGCCTTCGGGCGGCAAAGCTCAAGGGCGGCCTCGACATCGAGCGCGATCGACACCGACTCAGCCTGGTCAGAGAGGTTCTGACCGAGGCCGGGCACGGCCGGCGGCCCGGCCTGATGCTCGACGTCAACGAGGCGTGGACCCGCAAGCAGGCCGTCCGACACGTCTGCGAGCTGGAACGCACCCTGGACCTCATCTGGATCGAGGAGCCGGTCCGGCGCTGGGACGCCGAGGGTCTCGCCGCGGTCAGCCGAGGGGTGTCCGCGTCGGTCGCCACCGGTGAGAACCTGACCGGGCTCGAACCCACCCGCAGGAATGCGCTTTCCCTCCCTCTCTTGGATACGCAAAAACGCC
>NZ_JBEYSL010000382.1:0-6670 GCF_040642735.1 Micromonospora sp. NPDC047753
GCAGGCCGCCATGAAGGCGGGTATCGCCACGATCTACCAGGAGCTCGACCTCGTCGAGGACCTGTCGGTGGCGGAGAACGCGTTCCTCGGGCACGAGTACCGCAACTTCGGTTTCGTCCGGCGCGGCCGGATGGCTCGGCACACCCGCCAGATCCTCAGCCGGCTCGGCCACGGTGAGATCCCGCCGAATCGGATGGTCCGGTCCCTGCCGGCGGCCGGCAAGCAGATCGTCAGCATGGCGCGGGCGCTGTCGCACGAGGCGCGACTGATCATCATGGACGAGCCGAGCGCGGTGCTGGCCCACGACGAGGTCGGCAACCTGTTCCGGATCATCCGGGAGCTGACCGCGCAGGGCATCGCCGTCATCTACATCTCCCACCGCATGGAGGAGATCCGCGAGATCGGCGACCGGGTCACGGTTCTCAAGGACGGCCGGACCACGGCGGCGAACCTGCCGGCGCGCGACACCCCGACCCGCGACCTGGTGAGCCGGATGACCGGCCGCACCATCGAGTACGTCTTCCCGGACCGGCCGACCGACGACCCCGCTGGCGCCGACCTGCTCCAGGTGCAGGGGTTGACCCGCACAGGCGAGTTCGCCGACGTGTCGCTGAACGTGCGTGCCGGGGAGATCGTGGGCATCGCGGGGCTGGTCGGCTCCGGGCGTTCCGAACTGCTGGAGACGATCTACGGTGCCCGCCTCCCG
The DNA here is from genome assembly GCF_040642735.1 of Micromonospora sp. NPDC047753. Lineage (NCBI taxonomy): Bacteria > Bacillati > Actinomycetota > Actinomycetes > Micromonosporales > Micromonosporaceae > Micromonospora > Micromonospora sp. NPDC047753. The sequence goes on from NZ_JBEYSL010000382.1 coordinate 707, forward strand.
GAGGCCGGCACGGTGCAGATGGACGGTAAGGTCCTGCGGCCCGGCGTCGGCGCCGCGGTTCGCGCCGGCATGGGAATGGCCCCGGAGGAACGCAAGAGCCAGGCTCTGCTGCTCGGCGAACCGATCTACCGAAACGTCACGCTGGCCACCTTCGGCCGGTACGCGCGCCTCGGCTTCACCAACGCCGCCAAGGAACGTGCCGAGGCGGACCGGATCGCGGAGACCCTGGAGCTGCGGCCCCGGGACGTGGACCGGCCGGTACGCACGCTGTCCGGCGGTAACCAGCAGAAGGTGGTGGTCGGGCGTTGGCTGCTCGGCGGCACCAAGTTGCTGCTTCTCGACGAGCCGACCCGAGGCGTGGACGTGGGCGCCCGAGCCGAGCTCTACCAGGTCATCCGGGGCTTGGCCGCTCAGGGCGTGGGGGTGCTGCTGGTCTCCAGCGAGGTGCCCGAGGTGCTGGGTCTGGCCGACCGGGTGCTGGTGATGCGGGAAGGGCGTGTCGTCCGCGAAGCCGCGGCCGGCGAACTCGACGAGAACACTGTGCTTGACCTCGTGATGGCGGGGTCCTTGATGGAAGGCGCACCGGCATGAGCGACGCGACTCCCACTCCCACCGCGACACCGGAGCGCCCGCAGCTTCCGGCGCAGTCGCCTCCGGTGGATCCGGCGGAGACGGCGGTGGCCAGCGACAAAGCAGGATCCGGGGGCAAGCTCTCCTGGTGGCGGGGTGACGGTGGCGACGGCGCCAAGCGCAACCTCGGCCTGATCGGGGTGCTCGCCGCGCTCGTCGTGGTCGGCGCGGTCACCAAGCCCGACCTGTACGGCGACCCGAACTGGGTCTGGAACAACGTCCTGGCCATCCTCCAGTTGGCCTCGGTCGTCGGCGTGGTCACGGTCGGGATGACCTTCGTGATCATCGGTGGTGGCATCGACCTGTCGGTCGGCGCGATCGTCGCGCTCGCCGGGGTCTGGTGCACCACAGTGGCCACCCAGAGCTACGGCGCCGCCGGCATGATCTTCACCGCCCTCGCGGTCGGCGTCTGCGTCGGCCTCGTCAACGGTGTGCTCATCTCGTACGGGCGGCTGGTCCCCTTCATCGCGACGCTCGCGATGCTGGTGGCCGCGCGAGGGCTCGCGGCTTCCATCTCCAACAAGCAGACCCAGGTGTCGAGCAGCACCTTCATCAACGACATCGCCGCGCGCAAGGTGATCGGTATCCCGATCCTCGTCTACATCCTCGGCGCGGTGGTGCTGGCCGGTTGGGTGGTGCTCAACCGCACGACCTTCGGCCGGCGGACCATCGCCGTCGGCGGTAACCCGGAGGCGGCCCGGCTGGCCGGCATCAACGTCCGGCGGCACACCATGCTGCTCTACGCCCTCTCCGGTCTGTGCTGCGGTATCGCCGCCATCATGCTCACCTCGCAGGCCACCTCGGCGCAGGCGGCGATGGCCAACCTGTACGAGTTGGACGCGATCGCCGCGGCGATCATCGGCGGAACGCTGCTCAGCGGCGGCCGGGGCACCATCGTCGGCTCGCTGCTCGGCGTCATCATCTTCGCCACCATCACGAACCTCTTCGCCATCAACGGCCTCTCCATCGAGGCGCAGAACATGGTCAAGGGCGGCATCATCGTCGCCGCCGTCCTGGTCCAGCAGTTCCAGTTCAAGTCCGTCACTCGGCTCCTCGCGCGGAACAGGGTCACCACCGCAACCTGACGCACCGCACCGTTGTCCTGGCGACGTCGAGAACGTTCGACGGTGGCCGGGCCTCGCACACCCTCGATAAGTCAAATCCCGCTCCCAGGAGGTCATTCATGACCCAGCACAGTCGCGACCTGTCGCGCCGCCGGTTGCTCTTCGGTGGAGCCGCAGTGGGCGCTGCCACCCTCCTCACTGCCTGCACCAGCAACGACACCCCGGCCGCCAGCACCCAGACCAAGGCCGCCGGAAACAGTGAGGGCAACAACGCCCCGGGCAAGAAGGTCGTCATCGGCTTCTCCGCCCCGGCCGCCGACCACGGCTGGATGGGCGCCATCCACGCCAACGCCAAGGCCCAGGCCGCTGCCTACTCGGACGTGGAGTTCAAGGAGGTCGACGGTGGGTCGAACTCCGAGGCCCAGCGCTCCACGCTCGGCACCCTGATCGCCCAGAAGCCGGACATCATCGTCGTGCTGCCGCACGACGGCAAGGAGGTCAACGCCGTTGCCCTCCAGGCCATGCAGGCGGGCATCCCGATCGTGAACCTCGACCGGGCGTTCCCCGACGCGCTGGCCTCGCGGCTGGTCATCAAGGGCGACAACTACGGCATGGGCGTCTCGGCCGGTCACTTCATCGGCAAGATGCTCAAGGACAAGGGCGTCGCCAACCCGGTCATCGGTGAGATCGCCGGCCTGGAGATCCCGCTGACCGTCGAGCGCAGCGAAGGCTTCAAGGCCGCCCTGGCGACCTACGGGTTCACGGTGAAGAACCGTCGTTCGGCCGAGTTCACCTCGGACAGCGGCCAGCGCGAGGCGTCCCAGCTGCTCCAGGCGCTGCCGAAGATCGACGCCATCTGGAACCACGACGACGACCAGGGCATCGGTGTGCTCGCGGCCATCAAGCAGGCCAACCGGTCGGAGTTCTTCATGGTCGGCGGCGCGGGCTCCAAGCTCGCGATCGACGCGATCAAGGCCGACAACAGCGTGCTGAAGGCCACTGTCACCTACAACCCGTCGATGGCCTCCTCGGCGGTCTCGCTCGCGCGGCTCATCGCGCAGGGTCGGGGCCTGGGCGACCTGACGGAGCTGCAGGTGCCGAAGGAACTGACCCTGGCCTCGGAGACGATCACCAAGGAGAACGCGAGCAGCTACGACAAGCTCGGGTTCTGACATACCGGGGGGAGACCCACCTTGTCCACGACAGACAAAGAACTGCGGGTCGGCATGGTCGGCTACGCGTTCATGGGGGCCGCGCACTCACAGGCGTGGCGCACCGTGAACCGCGTCTTCGACCTGCCGGCGCGGGCCCGGATGGCGTTGATCTGCGGCCGAGACACAGCGAAGGTGGCGGACGCCGCCGACACGCTCGGCTGGGACGCGTACACCACCGACTGGCGTGACCTGATCAACCGGGACGACATCGACGTTGTCGACATCTGCACACCGGGCGACAGCCACGCCGAGATCGCTCTCGCCGCGTTGGCCGCGGGTAAGCACGTTCTGTGCGAGAAGCCGTTGGCCAACTCGGTGGAGGAGGCACGGGCGATGACCGCTGCGGCGGACGTCGCCCGGGCTTCCGGAGTGCGGTCGATGTGCGGGTTCAACTACCGCCGGGTCCCCGCGGTCACGATGATGCGCCAGTTGGTCGCCGACGGACGGCTCGGGGTGATTCGACACGTCCGTGCGACGTACCTGCAGGACTGGATCGTGGACCCGCAGTTCCCGCTGGTCTGGCGGTTGCAGAAGGACAGGGCGGGCTCCGGCGCGCTCGGTGACATCGGTGCGCACATCATCGACCTGACCCAGTTCGTCACGGGTCAGCGGATCAGCGGCGTCAGCGCGGTCACCGAGACCTTCGTCAAGGAGCGGCCGTTGCCCGCCGAGTCGAGCGGTCTGGCGGCCTCGGTGGACGGCCACGCGGCACCCACCGGGACGGTCACCGTCGACGACGCCGCGGTCTTCGTGGCGCGACTCGACGGTGGCGCCCTGGCCACGTACGAGGCGAGTCGGTTCGCTACCGGCCGGAAGAACGCGCTGCGCGTCGAGATCAACGGCTCGCTGGGCAGTGTGGTCTTCGACCTGGAGCGCCTCAACGAGCTGGAGTTCTACGACGCGACCCGCCCGACTGCGGAGCAGGGCTTCAGCCGCATCCTGGTGACCGAGGGCGAGCACCCGTACATGTCGGCGTGGTGGCCCCCGGGCCACATCATCGGCTACGAGCACTCGTTCACGCACGAGATGCGCGATTTCATCGAGGCGGTCGCCACCGGTGTCGACCCGACTCCCTCCTTCGCCGACGCGTTGCAGGTCCAGCTGGTGCTGGACGCGGTGGCCCGCTCGGCGGAGCTCGGCTCCTCCTGGGCCGAGGTGGAACCGACGCTGACCGCGGCGGCTCTCTGACCATTGACCATCCGCGACGGCGGTGTTCGCACCGCCATCGCCCGACCGGCTTTCCGAAGCCGACCGGCGAGGGACCAGCCACGGATTGCGCCCCGTGGCCGGGACAGAGGTCGGCATCGGAGAGCGTGCAGCCGGGCCCTACGGCCCGGTGGCGCACGAGCAGGACGGTCGTCCGGTGCGACCGGACCGGGATTCCCCGGCCGCACCGGAGGACCGCCACCACCGGTGACCTCCGGAGGACCTGATGACACCGCCCGCCGCTGCCCCCGCCCGTACCGCACCCGCTCGCCGGTTCCCGGCGGGTAGTGGTTCGGTCGGTGTTCCGGTGGGTGCGGCGGCCTGAGACGCCCGGCCGGGGCATACCAGTGCCCCGACCGGCCGGATGCGGGGGAGGCAGGGTCGAGACGCCGACCCGACCCTGCCTACCAGCCCCGTCTGCTCGCACCTGCCGGGATCCGGTCCGGCGTCGTCGCCGCCGACGCCGACGTCGGAAGCCGGTGCTGTTCCGGTGCGGGGCGAGCGGACGGGGCCCATTCCACCCGGCCCGAAACTTTTCCGAAACTGGGCCGTATCTTTCCGAAACATATTCTGATATTCCTATATTTAGCGGTACCGACGGTTCCTCGGAAATGGGGAAGGAGCACCATGCGAACAGGTGTCTGGCTGGTAGGAGCGCGCGGTTCCGTCGCGACCACCAGCATCGTCGGGGGGCTCGCGCTGCGGGCCGGCCTGGCCGGGCCGACCGGCTGCGTCACCGAGCTTCCCGATCTGCGCGGCCCGGCCCTGCCGGCCTTCGCCGACCTGGTCTTCGGCGGACACGACCTGGCCACCACCCCACTGTGCAAGCGCGCCGAGGCCCTCGCGGACGCCGGTGTCATCCCCTGGCGGTTGGTCGCCGCGCTCCGCGACGAGCTGGGCGTGGTCGAGCAGGAGCTGCGCCCCGCGCCGGTCGGCGACACCCAGGCCGAGCGGGCCGAGGCAGTGGTCCGCGACCTGACCAGCTTCCGAGAGCGGCACGAGTTGGACCGGGTGGTGGTGGTCAACGTCTCCGCCACCGAGCCGGCCCCTCGACCGCACCCCGCGCACGCCGACCCGGCCGCGCTACGCGCCGCCCTCGACGGTCCGGACGAGGTGCTGCCGGTCAGCTCTCTCTACGCGTACGCCGCGGTGCTCGCCGGCTGCCCGTACGTCGACTTCACCCCGTCCACCGGGCTGCGGCTGCCGGCGCTGGCCGCGCTGGCCGAGGAGGCCCGACTGCCGTACGCCGGGCACGACGGCAAGACCGGGGAGACCCTGGTCAAGTCGGTGCTCGCGCCGATGTTCGCGATGCGCAACCTGGCAGTGGGCTCCTGGTCCGGGGTCAACCTGCTCGGCGGCGGCGACGGCGCCACCCTCGCCGACCCGGCCGCGAACGCGGCGAAGGTGCAGAGCAAGCAGCGGGTGCTCGGCGAGACGCTGGGCTACGTCCCGCAGGGCGGCACCCGCATCGAGTACGTCGAGGAGCTGGGCGACTTCAAGACCGCCTGGGATCTGATCACCTTCAGTGGATTCCTCGGCACCGGCATGCGGATGGAGTTCACCTGGCACGGTTGCGACTCGGCGCTGGCCGCGCCGCTGGTGCTCGACCTGGCCCGACTCACCGCCGCCGCGCACGCCGCCGGGCAGGTGGGGCCGCTGGCCGACCTGGGCTTCTTCTTCAAGGACCCGCTGGGCGCCCCCACCCACTCGCTGGGCGAGCAGTGGGCCCGGCTGACCGCCTTCACCCGGCAACTGCCGGGACGACCCAGAGGGATGCCCGCTGTGGTGGCGGCAAGCGAGACCTCCATCGCGTCGGCGAAGTTCTGGCGGATCGCGTCGGCGCCGGGGGT
>NZ_JBEYSL010000383.1:0-6663 GCF_040642735.1 Micromonospora sp. NPDC047753
ATTTTTTTTTTTTTTGGTTGTTTCTCGATGCGTGTTTCTAGTCGGTTGTGGGCCGGGGGGGGGGGGGGGGGGGCCCCCCCCCCCACCCCCGTCGCCAGATCGGGAGTGGTGACACCGCTGCGGCACCCCTGTCGGGTGGCCGACAACAGGCGGGAAGGGCTGTGGAAAACTCGTGAAATCCTGTGGATAGCGCTGGATAGCGGCCTGACCGCCTGTGGACAACGATCGACCGAACGCGAAGATGCGGTCACGATTCGTGACCATGAGCCGCACCGTACTGCCCCGCCCCACCCTGCTGCCCGGCCTCAACCGGCTCTGGCGGGACCGACACACCCTCCAACTCGGCGTCGGCCCCGGGCCAGCCGCCCTACTGGAGTTGGCCAATCCCCGCGCCGCCCACCTGCTCGACCTGCTCGACGGCACTCGCAGCGAGCGGACCGTGCTGATCCAGGCGGCTTCCGCCCAGGTCAGCGCCGACGACGCGCGTACCCTGCTCGACACCCTGCGGGCCGCCGGCCTGTTGGTGGCCGCGCACAGCCTGCTCCCCCGCGACCTGACCGGCCCGGTCCGCGCCCGGCTCGCGGCGGAGGCCGGCGCGCTGGCACTGGCCGCCGCCCGACTGCCCGGCACCCCCGCGCAGGTCCTGCGTAGGCGGCGGGCGGCCCGCGTCCTGCTCACCGGTGCCGGGGCGCTCGGCGGGCCGCTGACCGTGGCACTGGCCCAGTCCGGCGTGGGACAGGTGATTCCCCAGCTCACCGGCTCGGTACGCCCCGTCGATCTGATCGGCACGGGCATCCCCGCCGCTGAACTGGGTCGGCCACTCGGACCGGCGGTGCGGGCCGCGGTCAACCGCGTCGCACCCGGCACCGGCACCCGTCCGAGCCGCACCGGGCGGATCGACCTGGTGATCCAGCTCGGCACGGACCGGCCCCCGGCGCTGCTGGCCGCCGGTCTCGCCCAGCGCCGGCAGCCGCACCTGCTGGTCACACTGCGCGAGGGCGTACCGGTGATCGGGCCGTTGGTCCGCCCACCCGCCGGGCCCTGCCTGCACTGCGTCGAGCTGCACCGGGCCGACCGCGACCCGGACTGGCCCCGGCTCGCCGCGCAACTCGCCGCCGCCGACCCGGTGGCCGCCGCGACGACCGGCACGCTGCTCGTCGCCTGCGGGTACGCCCTGGCCGAGGCGCTGACGCAGCTGGACGGCGGCCACCCGGAGACGCTGGGCAGCGCCATGGAGATCACCGCTGCCGGCCGTTTCCGTCGTCGGGGCTGGCCGCCACACCCGGCGTGTGCGTGCTCGCGAGGGCGAGTGTCCGCACCAGCCCCGCCGCAGAGCAGCAGCGGGGCCCTCCGGTCGGTAACAATGACCGGGTGACCGACATCCCGCGCCGCGCCGTGTCCCGCACCGCCAAGCTCGCCGCCCTGCCGCTCGGCTTCGCCGGCCGGACCGTTCTCGGGATGGGCAAGCGCGTCACCGGGCTGGCCTCCGACGTGATCTCCGCGGAGATTCAGCAGCGCACCGCCGAGCAGCTGTTCAGCGTGCTGGGCCAGCTCAAGGGCGGGGCGATGAAGTTCGGCCAGGCGCTGTCGGTCTTCGAGGCCGCGTTGCCGGAGGAGATCGCCGCGCCCTACCGGCAGGCGCTGACGAAGCTGCAGGAGGCGGCGCCACCGCTGCCGGCCGCCAGCGTGCACAAGGTGCTGGCCGAGCAGCTCGGCCCCGACTGGCGGGACCTGTTCGTCGAGTTCAACGACGTCCCGGCCGCCGCCGCGAGCATCGGTCAGGTGCACCGGGCGCGGTGGCGCGAGCCGGGCTTCGACGAGTCGGGCGAACCGAACAGCCGCGACGTGGCGGTCAAGATCCAGTATCCGGGGGCCGGCGACGCCCTGCTCGCCGACCTCAAGCAGCTCTCCCGACTGGGCGGAATGTTCCGGGCCATCCAGCCCGGCCTGGACGTCAAGCCGCTCCTGGCCGAGCTTCGCGAACGGATCACCGAGGAGTTGGACTACGAGCTGGAGGCCGAGTCGCAGCGCGCCTTCGCCGCCGCGTACGCCGACGACCCGGAGATCTACATCCCGGAGGTGATCAATGCCTCGCCCCGAGTGCTGGTCACCGAATGGATGACCGGCACCCCGCTGGCCGACATCATCCGTGAGGGCACCGAGGAGGATCGGGACGAGGCGGGTCGGTTGATGGCCACCCTGCACCTCTCCGCGCCGCAACGGGCCGGGCTGCTGCACGCCGACCCGCACCCGGGAAACTTCCGGCTGCTGCCCGACGGTCGACTCGGGGTGATCGACTTCGGTGCGGTGGCCCGGATGCCGGAGGGCACCCCGGAGCCGATCGGTCGTATCGCCGCGATGGCGCTGCGCGGCGATGCCGACGAGGTCGTGGCGGGGCTGCGGTCGGAGGGGTTCATCGGCTCGGCCGAGGAGATCGACGCCGAGGGGGTGCTCGACTTCATCCGCCCCATGCTGGAGCCCATAGCGGCGGACGGCTTCCGGTTCACCCGGGCCTGGCTACGGGCCGAGGCGGGTCGACTGGCCAGCCCTCGCTCCCCCACGTACCAGCTGAGCAGGCAGCTCAACCTGCCGCCGTCGTACCTGCTGATCCACCGGGTGACGCTCGGGTCGATCGGGGTGCTCTGCCAGTTGGAGGCGAAGGCGCCCTACCGAAGCATCCTGGAGCGCTGGCTGCCCGGTTTCGCCCCGGTCGCCTGACCGTCGAGGCCCGGGGCGGCTGATCACGTCGAGGCCCGGGCCGCTGATCACATGGGGAAGGGCGGGTGCCAGTCGGCACCCGCCCTTCTGCGTGGGGTGGTACTAGAGAACGCCCAGGTCGCGGGCCGCCTTGTCGCGGCTGGTCATGGCGACGGTACGGGCGGATCGGGTTGCCTCAGTGCTCGTGGTGGTACGACCGGCCTGAGGCCGACGCATTCGAGCCCGGGTCAACGCTTCGTGGAGTAGTTGCATTTCGAAGGCTCCACTCGGAACGTTCAACATCGTTTTCTCACTCACTGCCGGTGTGCCACCGGCGTAGTTGGAACGGGTCGGGAACATGTCAGGCTGCCAGCCGGACCGCGCCGCGCACCTCGGACAGCCCACTGGCCGCCAGGCGCGCCTCGGCCTCGACCCGAAGCTCGGCGTCACGGGCGACGTCCTCCTTACGCGGACGGCCACGAGGCCGCTTACGCGGGACAACCGCGCCACGCTCAAAGATCTCGCCGCCCCAGACGCCCCACGGCTCCGCTCGCTCAACGGCTCCGGCCAGGCATTCGACACGCAGCGGGCAGTCCCCGCAGAGTGACTTGGCCAGCTCGAGCTCGGTGGGCGAGTCGGAGAACCACAGGTCGGGGTCGAACTTCCGGCAGGGCAGGTTCGCCTCCATCTCGACGCTCATGTCGAGGGGGGCCAACGCCAGACTCATCTCCCGGTCACCTCTCTCTCACTTCGATCTCGTGGATCGCATTCCGAGGTACTTACGGCGGGCAAAAAACTGAGGCCGCGGATCCCGGTAAGCGGGTTCCGCGGCCTCGAGGTGAGCCGGAGTCTGATGGTCAGACCGGTTTACCTCGAGGTGGAACGCCGCGGACATCCATGCGCTTCTTGGCGACCTGGATGCCATTGCCCGTGAAGCCACTGGTCCCCTCGACTCCAGCGGGCGCGACGGTCAGGGTCAGCTCGGCCTGAACCTGGTGCACCTGTGGAACCGACGGTCGTGCAGCCGCAAGGGCCACCCGGACAGCCGACAGCGGAGCGCAGACAGACGGCATCGCCGCCAGACGCTCATAGGTGAAGATCTTCACGGGTGCCACCTCCCTCACGTTCCTCGAATCGACTGGACCGACCTCGTGAGCAGCCGGAATGGCGCCGCTCGCGTGGTGTGTCCTGAGGCTATTCCTCGCGCCGGGGCGAGGGCAAACGAATTTACGACGAGATTTCGAAAGTTTTCTCCGGGCAGACATCGTCCACCCCGGCGCCGGCTACGAGAGCCAGCACCGACTCCCCGTAGAGGCCCAGCTTGCGAGGACCGATACCGGCGATGGCGATGAGCTCCTCCGAGCGGCCCGGTCGCCGCTCGGCCAGGGCGACAAGCGTCGCGTCGGTGAAGACCACGTAGGCCGGGACCTTCTGCGCACCAGCCACCCGCTGCCGCCACTCGCGCAGCCGTTCGTGCAGCTCATCGTCTATGTCGGACGGGCAGGTGGGGCAGCGGCCGAGCTTGCGGTCCGGGCCGGCGAGCAGTGTCGCGCCGCAGATCCGGCAGGAGACGATCTGGGTTCGCCGTCGCTCGGGACCGCGGGCCGGACCGGTGCCGCCGGTGGCCCGTTCCGTGCCGCCGGAGCGGTCCAGTTGGGGCAGGAACCGCGACGGCCGCCGGGCCCGTCCGCCCGGCGAGCGCGCCGCGGCGTACGACAGCCAGAGCCATTCCCGGGCGCGGGTGATCCCGACGTAGAGCAGCCGGCGCTCCTCCTCGACCTGTTCGACGGTCTTGGCGTAGGTGGTGGGCAGGGTGCCCTCGGCGAGGCCGACCAGGAAGACGGCGTCCCACTCCAACCCCTTGGCCGAGTGCAGGGACGCCAGCGTCACGCCGTCCACCGTCGGCACGTGCTGCTGGGCGGCCCGGCGCGCCAACTCCTCGGTGAAGTCGGTGAGGGTGACCGGGCGCTCCACCGAGGCGGCCTCGCCGATCGGCACTACCTCGGGGGTGGCCGCGTACTCCTCGGCGAGCTGGACCAGCGCGGACAGCGCCTCCCATCGCTCGCGGGCGGCGCCGCCGGCCGGGGGTGCGTCCGGGGCCCAGCCGACGGCGGTGAGCGCCTCGACGACGGCGGCCGGCAGCGGTGTCTCCCCCGGGATCGAGCGGGTGGACGCCCGCAGCGCCACCATCGCCTGGCGCACCTCGGTCCGTTCGAAGAACCGCTCGGCGCCCTGCACGACGTACGGCACCTCGGCCTCGGTCAGCGCCTTCTCGTACGCCTCGGACTGCGCGTTGACGCGGAACAGCACGGCGATCTCCTTCGCCGGTGTGCCCGCGTCGATCAGCGACCGGCAGCGCGCGGCCACCGCGTTCGCCTCGGCCGGCTCGTCGGTGAAGATCCGCAGGTCCGGCTCGGGGCCGGGTGGACGTTGCCCGCTCAACTCCAGCCGCAGGCGCGCCTCGGTGCCCCGGGCCTGGGAGATCACCGCGTTGGCAAGCCCGACCACCTGCGGGGTGGAGCGGTAGTCACGGACCAGCCGGACCACCGTGGCGTTGCGGTGCCGGCGGGGAAAGTCGACCAGGTACGCCGAGGTCGCCCCGGTGAACGAGTAGATCGTCTGGCTGGCGTCGCCGACAACGGTCAGGTCGTTGCGGCCGGCCAACCAGGCGTCCAGCAACCGCTGCTGGAGTGGGTTGACGTCCTGGTACTCGTCGACCACGAAGTGCCGGTACTGGCTGCGGATCTGCTCGCCGACGTCCGGGTGCTCCTCGATGCCCCACACCGCGGCCCGCAGCATGTCCTCGAAGTCGATCACGCCGTTCGACCGTTTGAGCTGCTCGTACGCGGTGAACACGTCGGCGACCTTCGTCGGCTCGTGCGGTGTGTCGCGCAGGGCCCGGGCAGCGGCCACCACGTATTCGGTCGGCTCGACCAGCGACGACTTCGCCCACTCGATCTCGCCGGCCAGGTCGCGGGCGGCGGCCCGGTCGGTACGCAGGCCGACCCGCGCGGCGGCGAGGGTGACCAGTCGTACCTTGCTGTCCAGCAGTTCGGGCATGGCACGGCCGGCCAGCAGCCGGGGGGCGAAGTACCGCACCTGGCGCAGCGCGGCCGCGTGGAATGTCCGCGCCTGGACACCCTGCGCCCCCAGCAGGGTGAGACGGTGTCGCATCTCGGCGGCGGCCCGGGCGGTGAAGGTGACAGCGAGCACGTGGCGGGGGGAGATCTCCCCGGAGAGAGCCCGGTGGGCGATTCGGGAGGTGACCGCCCGGGTCTTGCCGGTGCCGGCGCCGGCCAGGATGCAGACCGGGCCCGCAGGTGCGGTCACGGCGGCGCGTTGCTCCGGGTCCAGCCCGGCGAGCACCTGTTCCGACGCTGAGTGAACCACCACAACCAGGAATCATCTCAGCTCCTCCCAGCGTTGCAGCGAACAGCCTCGGCTTGATCCCCAAGTCGCGGCCGGAGGAGTTGGAGGATCCGACCATGCTGACGATGTATTCCACCCCCTGGTGCGGCTATTGCCACCGGCTGAAGTCGCAGCTCGACCGGGAGGGCATCGGGTACGAGGTGGTCGACATCGAGCAGGACCCGAAGGCCGCGGACTTCGTGATGAGCGTCAACGGCGGTAACCAGACGGTGCCGACGCTGCGTTTCGCCGACGGCAGCGCCCTGACGAATCCCTCGATCACCCAGGTGAAGCAGCACCTGGAGACGCTCAACGCCTGATCCGCCGGTTCAATCTCGGTGCGCGGCCGCCCCACCCGGGGCGGCCGCTCGTCGTGTTCGGGAACGGGTCACGGTGGCCGCTGTCGGTGGGTGCCGGGAGCCCTGGTCGGTCGGCGTCCTCGGCCGGACGACGGGGTGCCGGGAGCCCTGGTCACGGCTCGCCGCGATCTGCGACGCCCTCGGTGCCCGCCTCTCCGAGCTGCTGCGTGAGGTGAGCGACACCGTGGCGCTCGCCGAG